>NZ_JBIVVI010001066.1:0-3160 GCF_044757675.1 Kitasatospora sp. NPDC091257 | reverse complement strand
GTGTGGGGTTCGGGGTGGCGGGCCGGGCGCAGGGCGGCGGTCTGGATGACCGTCTCGCGGATCGGCCGACCGTCGTGGCGGCACTCGCCGTGGCGGCCGGCCTGGCACTCGACGGACGGCGGCCTGTGGCAGGCGCAGTCGTGGGTGGTACCGGGGATGTGCTGGTGGTCGCGCAGCCAGCTCGGTGGCCAGACGTTCTCCCGCACCCATGCGGCGGCCTGCGGGGGCATGGCGTCGGGTTCGCGGGCGCCGGTGTCGTGGTCGTCGCGGGCGCGTTCGGCGGCGAGGCGGGCGCGGCCGGCGTCGGTGAGGACCGGGCCGTCGGGGTGGTCGGCGATCAGCCCGCCCCAGATGAGTGCCAGGACGTTGTTGGGGACGCCGTGGATGCGGTAGCGGTCGTGGTCGTAGTCGAGGAGGCCGCGGTCGGCGAGGTCGAGCCACATCGCGTTGACGGGCCGATCGTCGGGCCAGGGGTCGTGCACGGCGAGTGCCTCCGTGGTGGATGGGAAGCGGGGCCGGTCCGGCTGCGGGGTGCGGCCGGACCGGCAGGGGCGGGGAAGGGGGTGGGTCAGCCGGAGAGGCGGACCGGCATTACCAGGTGCTGGTAGGTGGTGTCGATGCCGTCGCTGCCGAGGCGGCCGGCCAGGTACGCGGGCTTGTGCGGGTGACGCACGTGGAGCTCGGCCTCGCTCGTGCCGAGCGCCTTGAGGGCGTCGGTGAGGAAGGTCGGGTTGAAGGCGAGGACCAGGCCCTCGGTGTCGGCGCCGTCGTTGTCGGCCTGGCCGGTGGTGTGGACGGGGATGCGGTCGCTGGCCTGCGCGTCGTCGCCGGATCCGGCCTCGATGCGCAGCTGCTCGCCGCCGGGCTCGACGACCAGGCGCACGGGGGTGTTGCGGGTGGCGACGAGGGCGACGCGCTGGAGGGCGGCGACGGCCTCGGCGACCGGGACGGCGATGGTCATCGGCCACTCGCCTTCGAAGAAGCCGGCCATCTTCGGGAACTCGTAGCCGTCGAGCAGTCGGGTCATGTAGGTGCGCCCGCCCGGGATGGACAGCCCGAGCAGGCCCTCGGACCAGTGGAGGGTGAGGGTGTGCTCGCCCTCCAGGGCCTTGGCGGCCTCGGCGAGGTTCTTGGCGGGCACCAGGGCCGTGGCCTGGTCGTCGCCGTCCTTCTTCTTGCCGCGCTTCGTGGGGGCGGGCACGGTGCCGGTCGGGCGGATGGTCAGCTCCTTGTGGGCCATGCGGTAGCGGTCAGTGGAGTCCAGGTGGAGCAGCTCGCCGTCCAGGCGCACCTTGATGCCGGTCAGCGCGGGCAGGGCGGTGTCGGTGGAGGCGGCGACGGCGACCTGGGCGACGGCTTCGGCGAGGACGTCGGCCTGGACGGTGGCGACGGCGTCCGGCAGGGGAACGGTGGCCGGGTACTCGTCGACGGGTAGCACCGGGAGGGTGAAGCGGGCCGCGCCGCAGCCGACGACCAGGCGGGCGCCCGTGTCGACGAGCTCCAGGTCGACGTCGGCCGACTTCGGGAGGCGGGAGCAGATGTCGTTCAGGATCCGGCCGGGGACCAGCGCGGTGCCGTCGTCGGCGATCTCCGCGGAGACGGTGGCGGAGGTGTAGACCTCGCCGTCGGCGGCGGACAGGCTCAGGCCGCCGTCGCCGGTGGCCAGGAGCATGCCGAGCATGACCGGGACCGGCGCGCGGGAGGGGAGCGCCTTGGCGGTGTAGGAGACGGCGTCGGCGAGGGCGGAGACGGGCAGACGGAGCTTCACGGTGGTGCCTTCCGGGGGAGGGGACGGTGGTGTGCTGTCGGGCGGGACGGAGCCGGTCAGCCCTCGTCGTCGTCCTCGTCGTCGGGGCCGGGGAACTCGCAGGTGGAGTAGGCGGTGTCCAGCAGGAGGCAGTCGCCGTAGTCGGCGGCGTGGTCCAGGACGAGCTCGGCGGTGCCGGCCCAGCCGTCGACGACGGCCGTCACGGGGGCGTGGTCGGGCAGGTCTGCCAGGACGGCGGCGAGGTCGCCGACCGTCAGCACTCCGGCCAGGGCTGTACGGCGGGGAACGGAGGGCTGCGGGCCCGGCGCTTCACCGTCGCGGTCAGCAGCGGGCGCGGGCGCGGGCAGGTGGAGGTCGAGGGCCAGGGCGTTCGGGTCGGGGTCAGGCGCGGTGGTGTGCAGGACCAAGGCGCCGTCCCAGACGGTGGAGCGCACCGGCCAGGCTGCACGGCGGTTCCACTGCGGGATGCCGGAGACGACCAGCAGGTGGTCGGGCATGTCGGCGATGCGGGCGGTGAGGTCGCCGACGGTGAGGCGGGCGGCGCTGTAGGGGGTGCCGGTGATCCGCCAGGGCGCCTGGCGGTCGACCCGCGGGCGCTTCGCGGCGGCCTTGACGACCTCGGTGATGGCGGGGACCGCGGCGGCGCCCATCTCCTCGGGGCCGGCCGGGTCGGCGGTGACGGTGGCGGTGGTGTTCACGACGTCCTCCAGGCGGATCGCGGTGCCGGCCGGTCGGCCGGCCCCGTCCCCGGAAAGCGGCCCGCCCGCCCGGCCGAGGTGGCGGGGCGGGCGGTGTGCGGGCCGGAGGCGAGACCGGGCGGCCGGTCAGCGGACGTTGTTGTTGACCGTGCCCTTCCATCCGGCGGACTGCTTGCCGATGGTGACCTCGGTGTGCCGGTGGAACATCGCGAGGACGGGGCCGGTCGCGGTGGAGCCGTCGCTGCCGGCGGTCGCGGACGCCCCGGCGCTGGAGGCGACGGAGCGGAGCTTGCCGAGCAGCGCAGCGACGCCGATCACCACGGCGGCCACCGTGGCGGCCGCCCACATCAGCACCTTGCCGATCTGGTCCGCGTACGGGGCGACCTCGCCAACGCCGGCGCCAACCATCCAGGCCAGGCCGCCGACGGCGAGCGCTCCCGCGCAGCCGTAGAGGATGCCCTGACGCAGGGCCAGCGGCAGGCCCTGCTCGACGGCCGGCTGCGCCTGAGCGGCCGGGGCCGGGGCGGGCTGCTGCTGCGCGGCGGCCGCGGCGGCGAGCGGGTTGTGCACGGGGACGGCAATCACCTTGCCGTCGACCAGGGCGGGGATCAGAGCCGGGGTGTCCGGGGTGGGCTGGAGGGGGACGGCGACGACCTGGCCGTCGAGGGAGGCCGGGACTAAGCCCTCCTGAAGG
>NZ_JBIVVI010001065.1:0-3167 GCF_044757675.1 Kitasatospora sp. NPDC091257 | reverse complement strand
CCGGCGCCGGCTACTTCTCCCAGCCGATCCTGCTGTAGTCCTCCCCCGCCAGGCCGAAGGCCCCGTAGTTGGCCAGGCCCTTGCGGGTCGCCACCGCCACGTGACGCCCCACATGGTGAACGTGGGCGAGAGCGATGCCACGAACGTCCGCTACCAGCTCAGCTACCCCGAGGCCCTCAGCAGCCCCACCAAGCCGTCCACGTGCACCGTCGACACCGCGCAGCGGCTCCTCACCTGCGACATGACGGACATCGCCGCCGGCCACCAGACGATCACTCCGCTGATCTCGTTCACCGTCGGCCGGCTGACCCCGGGCACCGGCTACCCGCTGACCATGACCCGCCTCTCGGCCAGCCCCTACCCGAGCGACCCCAACAACGGCACCATGACCCTGCTCTGCACCGCCGACACCTCCGGAGAGGTCACCTGCGCCTGACGGTTTCGAGCGGCACGGCACTGAGCCGCAGGGCCGGTCGGACCGAGGCTTGCCTCGGTCCGACCGGCCCGTCGTCGCCGTTCACCGGTTCACGTCGACATCGCGGAACGCACGACCTGCCGGCAGGTGCCCACGTCCGTGAGGTGCCCCGGGGCGACCTGAGGATCGACCCCCGGCGCTGAGGCCCGACCGCGCCCCAAGGGTGGTGCGGCCGCTGCCGCCCGCCGTCCTGGTCGTCGCACCGGGACGGCGGGCGGCTTCACGGATGGGGGTCACGCCCCGCAGTTGGTGTGCCGCCGGAGTACTTCCAGGTCGTTGAACACGCCGCCCCAGGTGACACACGCGCCCTTCGCGTATATGTAGACGGGGCCGGCGTACTTCGTGTAGTTCCCGGAGTCGGTGACCCGGGAACCGGGGGTGTCGTCACGTTCTATGTACACCGTGATGGACCGCGTCGTGGTCTGGTTGTCCTTTATCCCGACGACGCAATTCTTGCCGGTGGCGGCCGAGTAGGTCAGGTAGACCGTCACCTCCTCGGTCGTCGACTGGATGCCGAACCAGCTCTTGACGTTGTACCCGCTCCCACATGCGCCGTTGTAGGCAACGGTGGCGGCGCTGGCAGTGCCGGGGATCGCCACGACGGTGGCCGCGGAGATCGCCAGCAGACCGGCGGCCGCGGCCATTCGGCGCCCCGGTCGGGTGATTCGGATTGATCGAGTCCTTTTGATGTTCATTTCCCCCTCTTTTCCGACTTCTTACGGTGAGGCTAGCGCGGTGCGCCAGGCTCCAGAAGAGGAACATTCGGCCACGTTCGGCCGCGACCATGAAATCGATACCGGGAAATCGGAGGATCAGATTTCAGTTCGGCACATCTCGCCCGGCCGACGGCACGGCCGGCGGCCGGGGCCGGCCCTGCGGTGCGCGGAGTGCGGGGTGCGGGGTGCGGTGCGGGCGCGGATCGACCGGACAGGCCTAGTCGACGAGGGCCCGCTCCCACAGCAGCTCGTCCCGCCAGTGCCCGTCGAGAAGGATCGAGAAGTGGGCGACACCGTACGGGCTGAACCCGTTGCGGCGCAGTACCCGCTGCGACGGCAGGTTCTCCAGCTGTGTGGACGCCTCGGCGCGGCGCAGTCCGAGCTCGTCCCTCATCTCCCGGAGTACGAGCTCGACGGCGCGTCCGGCGTGCCCTTGGTTCTGGGCGGCGCTGCCGATCCAGTACCCGACGGAGGCGCGGCGCAGGTGGGCCTGCGGCAGGATGCCTCCGACGGTGACCTGCCCGACCACCTGGTCGTCGGCGAGCACCACGCCCGGCCAGAGCGTGCCGGCCCGGTGGCCGGCCAGCAGCTTGTCGATCCGCTCCGCCTGGCCCCGCGGGGTGAGGGACTCGGCCGGCTGGGCCGGTTCCCATCGCCGGAAGGCCTCGGCGTCCCGCGTCCGGTGCGCGGCGATCGGGGCGGCGTCGCTGGGCTCGATCAGGCGGATCCTGGTGGTGCTGGGCATGGGTCGGTCCTCGTCGCGGTGCGTCGGGTGAAGCGGCCAGCCTATGCAACGGCCGTGGCGCGGCCGTTGGCCTCTGGCCCGGCCCGACCCGGCCACTGCGTCTCGTCTCCGCTCAGGACCGGTCAGGACCGGAAGACACACGATCGGCGGTGGTCTAGGCTGAACGGCCACGATCCGGCAGGGGACGATCCTTGGGGGCCGACCGCGTGATCTCCTCCTTCCTCCGCCGCGACCACGCCGCTGCTCAAGGACCGGAAAGGACGGGATCTGTGCGATGAGCTTACGGTTCGGCGTGAATCTGACGAAGCTCGAGGACCGGGCCTCCTGGAGGGAGAAGTGCCGGCGTGCCGAGGGCCTCGGCTACGACGTGATCACCGTGCCCGACCACATCGGCATGCCCTCGCCCTTCCTGGCGTGTGCCATGGCCGCCGAGGCGACGAGTAGCGTCCGGGTCGGCACGTTCGTGAGCAACACCTCGTTCTACAGCCCGGCCTTGTTCGCCAGGGATGTCGTCACCGCCGCCCGACTCACCGGCGGGCGGCTGGAGGTCGGGCTCGGTGCGGGATGGAAGAAGCCCGAGTTCGACCAGGCCGGAGTTCCGTTCGAGGCGTCGGGCAAACGCGTCGATCGACTCGTCGCGACCCTGGACGAGGTGACCCGCGTGACCGGTTCCGACCGGCCGCCCCTGATGATCGGCGGCAATGGCGACCGGGTGCTGCGACTGGCCGCCCGGCACGCCGACATCGTGTCCTTCGCCGGTACCAGGTTCGACCCGCAGGGCCGGGGCATGCGGTACCTGACGGAACGCCGGATGGACGAACGGGTGGCGCTGGTCGAGGCGGAACTGCGCGCGGCGGGTCGGGAGGCGGTGCGCCGGAACATCATCGTCCTGCGCACCGAGGTGACCGGTGACCGTCAGGCCGCGCTGGAGGACTACTCCCGCTTCCTGCAGGGCACGCTGAGTCCGGAGCAGGTCGGCGCGCTGCCCGCCGTGCTGATCGGGAGTGCGGCGCAGATCGCCGAGCAACTGCTCGCTCGTCGGGAGCGGTTCGGCTTCGACTACGTGGTCGTGCAGGAGGCGGCGCTCGACGCGTTCGCCGAGGTGATCGCACGGTTCGGCTGACCTGGGCGGAGGGGCACGCGGACCGCCCCGACCCGGCCGCCCGAACCGAGGAGGCACCATCACCACCACCCGCGTGCTGATCGTCGACGACGAGATCCTGGTCCGCTC
>NZ_JBIVVI010001064.1:0-3187 GCF_044757675.1 Kitasatospora sp. NPDC091257 | reverse complement strand
GCCGGCCCGCAGCTGTGGGGCGCCGTCGGCCAGCGCCTCCAGTCGCATCGCGCCGGCGGCCGTCCGGTCGGCCAGGGCCCGGGCGGCGGCACCGGCCTGCTCGGGGAGCGAGTACGGGCCGGCGACCAGGAGCTCGGGGGTGCCGCCGAACACCTCGGCGAGATTGCCGGCGCTTGCCGAGGGGTGCACCTCCGGGCTGGAGAGCGCCGGTTCCCGCTCGGCCACCGGCGCTTTGGCGGCCGGGTCCCAGCCGGTGACCCGGACCCGGCTGACCTGGCCGACCGAGGACACCGCCGCCCGCAGGGAGCGCAGGTTCACCCCTCGCTGCAGGACGAACACGCTGCGGTCCGCCCCCGTGTCGGGCGAGGGGGCCTGCGCGGCGGGCCGCAGGGGACGCATCGTCACCATCTTGCCGTCCACGGCGAGGTGGAGGCCGCGCTCGTCGGCGAGATGGGTCAACAGCTCCCAGTCGGTGAGGTTGGGCTGTGCCAGGTAGGGGATCTCGGGACCGGTGAGACCGGAGGTGTCGGCGTCCAGGCCGTGGCGCCGGGCGGCCTCCTCCAACGCCGCGGCGAGGGTCCTCGGGCCGTCCGCCTCCGCTCGCCGGCCCCGCTCCAGGCGGTGCCCGCGATCGGTGGCGTGCACGATGGCGAAGGTTCCGGTGCGGTCCAGGGAGGCCTCCACCGCGGTGACCTCGCCGTCGAAGATCCGTGCGCTGGTGCGGTGACGGCCGGTCGACACGGCGACCGTCAGGGACCGGCCCACCTTAACGTCCGTCCGCTCGAAGAACCGGTGCTTGCCGTCGCTGTAGCGCAGCCGCGCCGTGGCGGGCGTGTTGACGGCGCTCTCCACGACGAGGTCCACGAGCCGGCTCTCCCACTGGTCCGGCAGCGGCTGCCCCTGGACCTCGATCAGCGGGCGCGCCTGGTGGGTCCTGGTCACCGGCCCTCGCCCACGTCCGCCGTCGGTGCGCCCGTCGTGGTGTCCAGGACCGGCAGGGCGAGCACCGTGCCCACGGGGATGCGGTCCGGGTCGTCGACGTCGTTGGCCCGGGCGATGGCCCGCCAGCAGGTGGCGTCGCCGTAGGTGTGCCACGCCAGGCTCGCCAGGCTGTCCCCGGCCACCAGACGGTGGGTGGCGACCGGGCCGTCCCCGCCCGACGTCGGGTTCTGCCGGGGGGTGCGGCCGCCGACCTCCTCCAGGACCAGCGAGCACTCGGCACGCAGCGGCCTCCCGTCGGTGGAGAAACGCGTGTACGTCACGCCGACCCGGGTGACCAGGGCGAGGAACGCCGTGCTGCGTCCGTGTCCCCACTCCAGGCGCACCCAGGGTGCCGACGCGGTGTCCGTCGCCGCGGCCTGAACCGCCGGGGTGCAGCAGGCCAGCAGCTTCTCCGTCGCCTTCTCCACCCCGCTCCCGGGCCCCGGGGCGTCGAGGAACACCTCCAGGGTCATGGTCCGCGGCTCGGAGTACACGAACTGCGGGCTGCCGGCGGGGGCGTTCGAGGGAGCGCTGCGGTCCCAGTGGGCCTGCTTGTCGAGCGACACGCGGTCCGGGTTGAACTGCAGGGTGATCCGGTCGCGCTCACGTCCGACGGAACCGCCCTCGTCGGCCGGCGGCTCGTAGATCACCAGAACGGCACGGACGGGCGTACCCGGCAGCGGCAGGGCGGGCATGGGTCTCCCTTCGGCAACAGGTCGGCGGGACGGGCTCAGACGGTGACGTCCAGGAATCCGTCGTGGGTGATCTCCAGGGTCTCCCTGGCCGGCTCGGACACGTCGGCGGTGAACGAGGGGCCGTTCCAGCGCACCGGCAGCACACCGTCCAGCACCCACCGCACCAGGGGCCGGCGGTCCGGGCCCAGCGCGACGATCTGGCCGCGCATCCGGACCGGTTGGAGGACCTGGAGCTGCAGCCACGCCCACACCAGCGTGGTCTGCCGGTTCAGGGGCCGGCCCAGCACCACGTTGGTGTACCTCAGTCGGGTCGGGAGATGCCAGACGCGACCGTTCTCGCCGCCCTCGGCCCGCTCCTCGATGTCCATGGCGCAGCCCAGGCCGTCGCAGGAGGTGAACGACCCGAGGGCGTGGTCGCCGATGGAGAGCTGGAAGAGGGAGGTGACGGCGAACGGCTGGTCGCTCATGGCAGGGGCTCCGGGGCGTGGGCGGGACTCGGGCTGGGCTCGGGCTGGGCCGGTTCGTGGGCCGGATGGGGCGGGACGGATCACCGCGGGGGGCGGTCGCCGCCCCAGGGCGCGTGCCCGCCCGGCGGTTCGGACCACGGGCGCCGGCCCTCCCCGTGGCCGGACGCCGGCCCGGCCAGGACGTCCGCGTGGACCTGGACGATGCGCCTGACCACCTCGGCGACCAGGGCCCCGGACACGGGGGGAGCGGCGCCGGAAGGACCACCGGGAGGAGAGCCGGGAGGCCGTTCCCGCGCCGGATCGGGCCGGTCGGGACGACTCCTCGGCACGGCGGCGGGAGCCGCGGGGAGGTCGGTGCGGTAGGTCTGTGGTCCGTGACCGGGGGACGGCCCCGCCGCGGCTGCCGGGTGGGCCGCCCCGGCGGCGCGGGCGGGGCCCGGGCCGGGCTCGGAGTACGGCCGCCGGTCCGGGGGGCTTGGTGGAGCACCGGATCGGGTGTCGCCCCTGAGGTGCTGCCGAGGGGCGTCCGTGGCCGGAGGTTGATGCGCCGTGCGGGCCGGGGAGAAGGGGACCGCGGTCAGGGGCAGGCGGTCCATCGGCGTTCCGACGGCAGCCGCCGCGCCGGGCGGCAGTGGCGGGCGTCCGGTCACGTCGCGCTCGGGCGCGTGCTCGCGGTCCGCCGGACCGTACCGGAACGCCGCCGGGCGCGGTGTCGGGGCCTTGGTCGAGGGTGAACTGCCGGGGCGGACAACGGGGGGAGCCCACCGTGGCGCCGGGCCGGTGCCGGGTGCGGGGGCGTGCTCCTGCGACGGTGGCAGGCCGCCGGCCGGAGCCGGGTCGGGCGCAGCCGTCCGGGCGCTGTCCACGCCACGGACCGGTCCTGGCCCTGGAACTGGCGCTGGAACTGGAACGAACGGGGCGAAGGGGAGCCCTGGTACCGGCTCCGGCCGAGGCCTGTGCGCCTCGGCCGGTCCTTGCCGCTCCCGCCCGTCGGCACCGGGGCGCGCGCTCCGGGCCCCGCCTCCGGGCGGGGAAGTGACGGGC
>NZ_JBIVVI010001063.1:0-3190 GCF_044757675.1 Kitasatospora sp. NPDC091257 | reverse complement strand
ATGAACTGGGCCTTGGCCTTCATCGGCGTCGTTCCCGGGTCGCTGATCATGTAGTTGGTGAACAGCACGAAGGCGACGCCGGTCATCGCGCCGAGGCTGGCCAAGGAGCCGCTCTGGCGCACCGTGCAGGACCACGCCGCCGGGGCCGCCTTCCCCGGCGGGGAGTCGCTGCGCGAGCTGAGCCACCGCACGGTGGACGCGGTGCGCGAGTGGAACCGGAGGATCGCCGCCGAGCACGGCGAGGACGCGGTCTGGATCGCCTGCTCGCACGGGGACGTGATCAAGGCCGTGGTGGCCGACGCGCTCGGGCTGCACCTGGACCACTTCCAGCGGATCAGCGTCGAGCCCTGTTCGGTCACCGCGATCCGCTACACCCCGCAGCGGCCCTTCGTCCTGAGGATGGGCGACACCGGCGACCTCGCCTCGCTCGCGCCCAGGCCCCACCCGGCCGCGGCCACCCCGACCGGTGACGCGGTGGTCGGCGGCGCCGTCTGAGGCACGCCGCCGACGGGCCGTCCGGGGAGGCGCCGTCCGGGGCGACACCGCTGGTTCCCCGGGTGCCACCCCGCCCGCGGCCGTCGGCTCGGCTCCCCGGCCGGAGCCCGAAGGTCGTAGGGTGACTTACGAGTCCATCCGGCCGCGATCCGCCCCCGGCGGTACCGCGCCGACCGACACGATCCGGAGCGAGAGCGTGCCCCGTCAGGTCTACTTCTACGACCAGCCCGAACGGTTCGTGGCCGGCACCGTCGGCCAGCCCGGCGCCCGGGCGTTCTACCTTCAGGCCAGTGCCCGGGGCCGGATCACCAGCGTGCTGCTGGAGAAGACCCAGGTCGCGGCGCTCGCCGAGCGCATCGAGGAGGTCCTGGACGAGGCGCTGCGGCGCAGTGGCGGAGACGCCGCCATCCCGGCCGCCGCTCCGAAGGACCTGCTCGACACCGCCCCGCTGGACCTCCCGCTGGAGCAGGAGTTCCGGGTCGGCACCATGGCGCTGGCCTGGGACAGCGTGGACAGCTGCCTGGTGGTCGAGGCCCAGGCGCTGGTCGAGGACGAGGAGGAGGAGGACGCCGCCGAGGCGGTCTTCACCGACGACGAGACCGGCCCGGACATGCTCCGGGTGCGGCTGTCCGGCGCGATGGCCCGGGTCTTCGCCAAGCGCGCGCTGGACCTGGTCGCGGCGGGCCGCAAGCCCTGCCCGTTCTGCAACCTGCCGCTCGACCCGGAGGGCCACCTGTGCCCGCGCGCGAACGGCTACCGGCGCTGAACACCGACACCCCGCCGCAGGCCGACCCGGCCGCCGCCGCGGCGCTGGCCGCCGACGTGCCCACCGCCCTCGCGCTGCTGCGCCAGGGCGGGCTGACCGTGCACGGCCGCCTCACCGAAGCCTCCAACGCCGCGCTGTACTGCACGGTCGCGCACGGCTCGCTCAGCGCGCAGGCCGTCTACAAGCCGGTGGCCGGCGAGCGCCCGCTGTGGGACTTCCCGGACGGCACGCTGGCCGGCCGCGAGGTCGCCGCGTACGAGCTGTCCGCCGCGACCGGCTGGGCGCTGATCCCGCCCACCGTGCTGCGCGAGGGCCCGCACGGGCCCGGCATGGTGCAGCTGTGGGTCGAGCCGGACCCGGGGGCCGAGCCGCTGCTCGCGCTCCAGGACCCGCGCGGCCCGGAGCAGGGCTGGCTGCCGATCGTCCGGGCCGAGGTCGATGGCGGGCGGACGGCCCTGCTGGTGCACCACGACGACCGGCGGCTGCGCCGGCTCGCCGTCCTGGACGCGGTGCTCAACAACGCCGACCGCAAGGGCGGGCACCTGATTCCGGCCGCCGACGGCCGGGTGTACGGCATCGACCACGGTGTCACCTTCAACACCGAGGACAAGCTGCGCACCCTGCTCTGGGGCTGGGCCGGGGACCCGCTGCCCACCGAGGCGCTGGAGGTGCTGGCCCGGCTGGCCGAGCAGCTGGACGGCGAGCTCGCCGAGCGGCTCGCCCCGCACCTGACGGCGGCCGAACTGGACGCGACCCGGGCCCGGGTGGCCGGGCTCCGGGGCTCCGGCCGGCACCCGCTGCCGCCCGAGGACTGGCCGGCGATTCCCTGGCCGCCGGTGTAGCCGGGGGTGTGGCCCGGGGCGCAGCCGGGGGTGCCGACCGGTCCTTGCCGCCGGCCGCGCGAGCGCCGGTGGCCCGGACCGGTCCGTGAAAACGGCGGCAGATGGTCTGGACCTGTGCCCGGAACGGGTCGCACACTGCTCCGATGGATGTGCGACGGACCACCCCCACCCCCCGGACCACGCCGGACCTGCCGTTGCACCGGTTGCAGGTCCCGCTGCCCCAGCTGCTCCCCTTCGCCATCGGCAGTTTCGACGCGATCGGCCCGCTCTCGCGGGCCGGCTTCCCCCACCGGCACTCGTTCTACGAGATCGTCCACGTCACCGGCGGCCACGGCGCCCATGTCCTGGACCTCGTCCACCGGCCGCTGGCGCCACCGCAGTTGTGCGTGATCACCCCCGGCCAGGTGCACTACTGGGCGGACGCCGAGGAGCTGACCGGCCAGGTCGTCCTGTTCAACGAGGACTTCCTGCTCGGCCACCCCCAGGACCTCGCCGCCCTGCGGGCCCTGGCCACCCGCCCGGCCCTCGCGCTCGGTGAACAGGCCGCGGCGATCACCGCGCTGCTCGCCGACATGGAGCACGAGTACCGGACCAGGGCGCCGGGCTACCAGGGTGTGCTGCGGGCCAGCCTGCACATCCTGATCGTCCGGGCGCTGCGCGCCTGTGCCCCGGCCGACCGTCCGATGGTGCCCAGCCGTCCGGCCGAAGTGGCCGCCGCCTTCACCCGGTTGATCGCCCGGCCGGGCGGGGTGCGGCACTCGGTGGCCTCCACCGCGCAGGAACTCGGCGTCTCCCCGGGGCACTTGCAGACCCTGGTGAAGCAGGCCACCGGCCGGACCCCGGGCGGCCTGATCCGCCGGCAGCAGACCCTGGAGGCCAAACGGCTGCTCGCCTGCACGGATTTGACGATCCGTCAGGTCTCGAAGGAGGCGGGCTTCGTCGATCCGGCGTACTTCTGCCGGTTCTTCCGCCGGGAGACCGGGATGACCCCTCCGGATCTTCCAGGCCCGGCGCCTCGAACCGATGAGCGTGGCCGCGGAGATCCAGTGGTCGCTGCTGCCACCGCTGTCGCTGTCCGTTCCGCAGG
>NZ_JBIVVI010001062.1:0-3191 GCF_044757675.1 Kitasatospora sp. NPDC091257 | reverse complement strand
CTGTTCCTCCACCGCGGGGGTCCGGTCCTCGGCCGGGGGCTGCTCCGCCGCCGCGGCCCCGGCGCCGGGCTTCCTGCCGGGCTTCCCGACGGTCTTCTTCTCGGCCTTCGCACTCCCCTTCTTCACGCTCTCGGCCTTCACGTTCCCGACCGTCACGTTCCCGACCGTCACGCTCTCGGCCTTCACGCTCCCGGCCTTCGCCCCTTCGGCCTCGGCACCGGCCTCGGCACCGGGCGCGGAGTCGCCACCGGACTCGGTCCTGGCCTTGGCCGGCTCCTCTCGGCGCGGGCGCGGCGTCGTCGGGACCGCCACCGGCGCGGAGGAGGCGGGGGCCTCCGATTCCTGCGCGGGCTGCGCCGCCTGCGCGGCCTGCGCGGCCTGCGCCGCCTGCGTTGCCCGCGCGGCCCGCAGCACCCGCGGCATCTCGGGACTCCCGGCGGCCTCCGGCGTCCCCGCGCCGCCCCGGCGGCGGTTCATCATCACCAGGGCGCCCAGCAGCAGCCCGGCCGCGCCGCCGACCGCGACGTCCAGCTTCCCGGAGGGCGTGGTCGGCCTGTCCGGCGCGGCGGCCGGGGACAGCGTCACCAGCCGGACGTTGGTGTCCTTGCTGCTGGTGTTGGCGAAGGCGACCAGCGAGCGGGCCACCGCGTCGGCGGTCCGGGCGGCCTCCTGGGGGCGCCGACCGGTGCCGGTGAGCTCGATCATCGGGGCGTCCGGCGAGGTCGTCCCGTGCACCAGGGACTCCAGCTCGGACCGGGTGTGGCCGGTCTCCGCGGCCGCGACCGCGAGCACCTGCGGCTGACCGGCCAGCCGGCCGTACGCCTGGGCGAAGTTGGTCGCGATCGCGGCTTCCCCGGGGTTCTGCGCGACCACGAGGACGTAGGCGTTGGCGGCGTACGACGGCGGCGAGACGACGGCGTACCCGGCGCCGGCCGCGGCGCCCAGCGGTACCGCCAGCACCACCGGCCACCAGCGGCGGACCAGGCGACGGGCGCTTCGGCGCGGTGTGGTCATGGGTCTTGCTCCTTGGGTCTGGTACGGCGGTTCCGGCGGTGGCGGGCGGTCAGACGCGGGCCAGCCGGTCGTAGAGGGCGCCCAGGTCGGCGGCGACCCGGGCGATGTCGTAGTGGCCGACGGCCGGGGGGTGCGGCAGCGGGTCGGCGATGTGCCCGCTGAGCGGCCGCAGGTCGCGCAGCGCGGCGGTGTAGGCGGCCGGCTCGGAGGGGATGCGGCGGGCCTGCGGGGCGGCGCTGGGCGGCAGTTCGTCGAGCGCCGGACAGGCGCTGTGGCGCACCGGCAGTCCGGCCGCGAGGCCTTCCAGGACGCCGAGGCCGAAGGTCTCCGCGGTGGAGGGGGCGGCCAGCACGTCCAGGGCGGCCAGCAGTTCGGGCACGTCGTCGCGCTCGCCGGTGAGCACCAGTCGCTCCCGCACGCCGAGTTCCTCGGCCCGGCGCTCCAGCGCGGCGCGTTCCGGGCCCTCGCCGACCAGCACCAGCCGGGTGGCCGGGTCGAGCCCGGGGAGCGCCTCGACCAGCACCTCGAAGCGCTTGCCGGGCACCAGCCGGCCCACCCCGCCGACCGCCCAACTCCCCTGCGGCAGCCCGATTTCTGCCCGCACCCGACGGCGGGCTGCGGCCCGTTCGGCGGGCGGGAGGCGGTAGCGGGAGGTGTCGATGCCGTTCGGGATCAGCTCGATCCGGGCCGGCGGGACGCCCCAGGAACGCAGTGTCTGGGCGACCTGCCGGGAGACCGCGACAGTGGTGCTGCCGAGCCGTTCGGCCGCCAGGTAGAGGCCCTTGACGCCCCGGGTGACGGGGCGGCCCTCGATCACCCCGGCGTGCAGCGAGTGCTCGGTGGAGACCACCGCGCGCACCCCGGCCAGCCGGGCGGCCAGCCGGCCGTACAGCTGCGCCCGGTAGAGGTGGGTGTGCACCAGGTCGTAGCGGCCGGCCCGGACCAGCCGGACCAGCCGGGGCAGCGCGCCGAGGTCCCGGTTGCCGCGCATGTCGAGGTGGTGGACGGTGACGCCGTCGGAGCGCAGCGCGGCGGCGACCGCGCCCGGGTTGGTCAGGGCGAGCACCTCGCACTGCTGGTGCGCCGGCAGGTGTCGCAGCAGCAGGTGGAGCTGGCGCTCGGCGCCGCCGGCGGCCAGTCCGGTGACGATGTGCAGCACCCTCATGGCCGCGGCTCCCGGCCGGCGTGGCGCAGCTCGGTGACGGCGTCGCGCAGCCGGTGCCGGCCCTGCTTGGCCCGCAGCCGCCAGGCGCCGTCGCGGTCGCCGACGTAGCAGCGGGGCAGGGCGAAGCGGCCGGTGAGCGGGGAGTGCGCGATGGCGCAGGCATGGTCGTACCCGGCGTCGCGCACCGCCAGGGCGGCGGGCAGGTCGACGGCGCCGTACGGGTAGCAGAACCCGGTGACCGGGCCGCCGACGGCCTCCTCCAGCAGGCGCCGGCTCTCCCGGGCCTGGACGGTGAGGGCCTCGGCGGGCAGGCCGGGCAGCGCCCGGTGGCCGAGGCCGTGCGAGCCGATCTCCCAGCCCGCGGCGGCGAGTTCGGTGACCTCCTGGACGGTGAGCAGCTTCTTGCGCGGGCCCTCGGTGTCCCAGTCGTTGTCCCGGCCGAGCAGGTCGGCGACCACGTACGCGGTGGCGGTGAAGCCGTACGCCCGGAGGATCGGCACCGCGTACCGGGCGAAGTCGGCGTAGCCGTCGTCGAAGGTGAGGCCGACCAGCCTGTCGTCCCGGCCGAGGGCGCGGGCCCGCATCAGCTCGCGGACGGAGACGCCGCGCCGGCCGCGCCGGTGCAGCCAGGCGATCTGTTCGGCGAACCGCTCGGGGCTGACGGTGAGCCGGTAGGGGTCCTCCGTCTCGACCGCCACCGAGTGGTACATCAGGATCCACGGCGAGGCGGAGCCGGGGATCGGCGGTTCACCGACCGGGTGGCGGCTCCTGGGCAGTCGTGCCCGGTGCGGCGGTGCGCTGCTGACGCTCGCCCGGGCCGAACGGACGGTGCCCCGTTCATTGTCCATCGGGACGCTTCCCTTCTTCGGCGGCGGTTGGCGGGTTCCGGACGGGCCCCAGCGCCCGGGCGACGGCGAGGACCGGGCCGCGCACCTCGCGGGCGCCGAGCCCGGTGCCGAGGGCCGCGAAGGCCAGCACGACGGTGAGGCCCCCGAGGAGGGTCGAGAGCAGG
>NZ_JBIVVI010001061.1:0-3194 GCF_044757675.1 Kitasatospora sp. NPDC091257 | reverse complement strand
CCACCGGTGATCAGCACGGTGCCCTCGGGGTCGACCGGCTGAGGAACAGTGAGAACGATCTTCCCGACATGAGCGGCCCGACTCATGAACCGGAAGGCGTCCCGCGCGCGGCGGACGTCCCAGGTGGTGAGTGGTGGCAGACGCAGCTCGCCCGCGCCGAGCAGCCGGACGGCCTCGGCCAGGATCTCCCCCAGCCGTTCCGGTCCCGCGTCGGCCAGGTCGAAGGCCAGCACGCCGGGCCGGATGTCGGCCTTGCCCATCTCCACGAACCGCCCGCCGGGCGCGAGCAGCCGCAGGGAGGCGTCCAGGAACTCCCCGGACAGCGAGTTCAGCACCACGTCGAAGGGTCCGAACCGGTCGGCGAACTCCAGGGTCCGGGACGAGGCGATGTGATCCTCGTCCAGCCCCAGGGCGCGCAGCGCGTCCCACTTGCCCGGGCCGGCGGTCGCGTGGACGTCCGCGCCCCAAAGTCGCGCGAGCTGGACCGCCGCCATGCCGACGCCGCCGGCCCCGGCGTGGATCAGCACCCGGTTACCGGCCTTCAGCCCGCCCAGGTCGCGCAGGCCGTACCAGGCGGTCATGAACGCGATCGGCACAGTGGCGGCCTGGGTGAACGTCCACTCGTCGGGGATGCGCACCAGCACCCTGTGGTCGGCGACGGCCACCCGGCCGAACGCGCCGGGCAGCAGCCCGGCGACCCGGTCACCCGGCCGCAGCCCGGTGACCTCGGCGCCGACCTCGGTGACGACGCCCGCGCCCTCGCTGCCGAGCAGCGCCGGGTCCGGGTAGACGCCGAGGGCGATCAGTACGTCCCGGAGATTCAGGCCGGCCGCCCGCACGGCGACGCGCACCTCCCGGGGCCCGGGCGGGGCCTGCTCGTACGGCAGGAAGGCGAGGTCGTCCAGGCTGCCCGTGCCCGCCTGCGTCAGCCGTCCGTCGAACGCCTCCGGTGCGGAGCGCACGAGCCGGGGCACGTAGACGGCCCCCCGGCGCACCGCCACCTGGTCCTCGTCGCCGACCGACAGGCCGTCGGGCAGCTCGTCGGCGTCCACGAGCACGAATCGGCCGGGGTGCTCGGACTGCGCGGACCGGACCAGGCCCCATACGGCCGAGGCTTCCGGGTCGCTCACTCCCTCACCGGGAACGACGGCGACCGCGCCCCGCGTGCGCACCACGAGCCGTTCGCCGGGCCCGGCCAGGAAGTCCTGGACGGCCGTCAGCGCCTCGGCGACCGAGCCGGGCGAGACGACGGCGTCGCCGAGCGCGCCTTCGCCGGGGGTCAGCGGAATCCAGTCGAGGGCGTACAGCGGGCCGCGTTCGGCCATCGGACGGGTGGTCAGCGCTTCGATGGTCGCCACGGGCTCGCCGGACCGGTCCGCCAGGTGGACGGCGTACGTGCCGGGGCGCACCACCGTCAGCCGCACGCGCGCGGAGGTCACGCCGGTGCGGTGGACCGCGATCCCGCCCAGCGAGAACGGCAGCCGCGCGTCGCCTTCCGTGCCGGACAGCAGCGCCAGCGGTTGCAGGGCGGCGTCCAGCAGCGCCGGATGGACGGAGAACCGGGCCGCGTCCGGCACGGTGACCTCGGCGAACACCTCCTTGCCGCGGCGCCACACCGCCTGCACGGCCTGGAAGGCCGGCCCGTACTCGTAGCCCGCCGCGGCGAGCGTGTCGTAGAGCCCGGTGACCGGTTCCGCGCCGGCCGGCGGCCACTGCGTCAGCTCCTGCCCGGCCACGGCCCGCCCAACCACAGGCTGCCCGCTCACCGTGCCGGTGGCGTGCCGCACCCAACCGTCCGTACGGGACCGGACGTCGACCGTGCGGCGGCCGGTCCCGTCCGGCTCGCCCACGACGACCTGCACGTCCACCGCGCCGTCCGCGGGCAACATCAGCGGCGCCTCCAGGACCAGTTCCTCCACGGCCGCCCCGGCCGCGTGCACCACCAGTTCCACGAACGCCGTCGCGGGCAGCAGCACCGTCCCCAGTACGGAGTGGTCCGCGAGCCAGGGGTGGGTGGCCAGGGAGAGCCGACCCGTCAGGACCCGCTGCTCGCCCACCTCGACAGCGGCGCCGAGCAGCGGGTGGTCCACCGGGTCGAGCCCGGCCGCGGACACGTCTCCCGCACCCCCGGCGAGCCAGAACCGCGTCCGCTGGAAGGGGTAGGTGGGCAGCGCCACCGGCTCCCCTTCGGGGAACGGCCACCGCACCGGCACACCCGCGACGAACAGCCGCGCCGCGGCGGCCAGGAACTCGGCCGGGGTGCCGTGGTCGCGGCGCAGTGTCCCGGTCACCACACCCGCCTCGTGCTCCTCCAGCGCGGGCGTGAGCACCGGGTGCGGGCTGATCTCGACGAAGACGGGGTCGCCGCCCGAGGCGAGCAGCAGCCGGGTGGTCCGGTCGAACAGCACGGGTTCGCGAAGGTTTCGGTACCAGTAATCGGCGTCGAGGGCGGAGGTGTCGATCTCCTCGCCGGTGACCGTGGAGTAGAACGGGATCGTCGCCGGGCGCGGTGTGATGTCGGCGAGGTCGGTGAAGAGTTGCTCGCGGATCGCCTCGACCTGGGCCGAGTGCGCGGCGTAGTTGACGGGCAGGCGCCGGGCGCGGATGTCGTCGGCCTCGCAGGCCGCCAGCAGCTCCTCCAGCGCGTCCAGATCGCCCGAGACGACGACCGAGCCGGGGGCGTTGACCACCGCGACGGTGATCCGGTCGTCCCAGCGGGCCACGAACTCGACGGCCCGCTCGTGCCCGAGGCCGACCGACACCATCCCGCCCTGGCCGGCCAGAGCGACCAGCGCCTTGCTCCGCAGGGCGACCACCTTGGCCGCGTCCTCCAGGGACAACGCCCCGACGACGTACGCGGCGGCGATCTCACCCTGCGAATGCCCGACGACGGCATCGGGCTCGACCCCGTGCGCACGCCACAGCGCGGCCAGGGCCACCATCACCGCGAACAGCGCGGGCTGCACGACGTCAACCCGCTCCAGCGAACCACCGCCGGTCAGCACCTCCACCAACGACCAGTCCGTGTACGGCGCCAACGCCGCGTCACACGCGTCGATCGCCTCCCGGAACACCGGCTCCGAGCCGTACAACTCTCCGCCCATACCCACCCACTGGGCACCCTGCCCCGGAAAGACGAACACCGACCGACCCACCGGGCGGGCGGTCCCGGTGACCAGACCCGGCGCCGACCG
>NZ_JBIVVI010001060.1:0-3204 GCF_044757675.1 Kitasatospora sp. NPDC091257 | reverse complement strand
GTGTCGGGGCCCCCGGGACGGGGCCCCGAGGCGGAGCCGTCAGCAGACCGTTCCCAGGCTGTAGCCGGGCTGCGCCGCGACGCCGTCCAGCCGGACCGGCCGCTCGGCCGGCGCCCACTCCTGCCCGCCGCTCGACCAGGCCCAGGAGGCCTGCAGGTACTCCCCGCAGGAGGCGGCCGAGCCCTGCGAGCCGTGCAGCACCGCGACGCCCGGCAGCTCCAGGGCCAGCCCGGTGCAGAGCACCGCGCAGACCAGCTCCAGGTCCTCGTCGTTGATCCGGACCACGCCGTCCTCCCACTGGAGGACCCGAGCCGCGGCGGTCAGCCTCCCGCCGGGCGCGTCCACCCGCAGGCGCAGCTCGTACACGCCGGCCCCCGCGCCGACCAGCATCCGGCGGAACACCTCGCCCCCGCGCTGGTAGGCGGCGCGTACCCAGGCGGCGTGCTCCTCGTCGGGCGCGCCCGCGCCCCCGCACAGGCCCCCGTCGAGCAGCAGGTCGGCGTGGCAGAGCGTCAGCCCGTTCTCCCGGGCGCGCACCAGGCGGGGCACGAAGTCCCCGGCCAGCTCCTCGCCCTGATAGGCCAGCAGCTGGGTCTGCAGGGCCGGGTTGACCAGGTAGCGGTCGCGGGCGGCGGGCTCGGCCGGGTCCAGCCCGTGCAGCACGCAGAACTCCTCGAAGTCCTGCGGGTGGAACATCCGGGCCCGGACGGTGTCGAACCGCTCCAGCGCCTCGGCCAGCAGCTCGGCGGTGTCGGCCAGGTAGCGCTCGTGGTCGGGGGCGTCGGAGATCCCCCAGGCGCGCGCCCGGGCGAAGTCCGCGGCGTTGGTCAGCACCCCGATGACAAAAGCCTGCTCGGCGCCGCCGGCCCGCTGTGGCCGGTGCGACGCCCGCACCGCGGGCCGCGAGCCGCCGGCGGTGCAGTCGGAGTTACGGCGGGCGCGACCCTTTTGACTCATCGGTGGCTCCTGGCTTCGGGGGTTGACGGTCCGCGGCACGCTCGCCGCTGACCGTCTTCCTCCCCATCCGCGCGCGCCGCACACGTACGGCGTGTCACAGGAATGTAACCACCGGTAATGTGGGGCCGCCGGGTCAGGGGCGGGGCGCCCGGGCCAGCTGGCGGGACTGCGCGACCAGGCGGCCGGACTCGTCCCAGACCTCCGCGTCCTCCTCGAAGTAGCCACCGGCCAGGTTGCGGGTCGCGTGGGTGACCCGCAACCAGCCGGGCACGGGCCTGGCGCGCAGGTGGACGGTCAGCTCGATGGTGGGCGCCCAGCCCGGCATGCCGAGGTCGAAGGTGACCGGCGGCAGCGCGTCGGCGACCAGCAGGAGCAGCAGCGGGTCGGGCTCGCGGCCGTCGGCGAGCCGGAACCAGCCCTGGATCCGCCCGTTGCCGGAGGGCTGCCCGAGCGCCCAGCCGATGGTGGCCGGGTCCAGCCGCAGGTCGAACCGCTCCAGCAGGGCGGCCTGGGCGATCAGCTCCTTGGGCGCGTGCTCGACGCCGACGCACTGGTCCGGCGGCGGCAGCTGCGGCGGCCGCGCGCTGGTGCGCACCTCGCCGTCGGCGGTGGCGAGGTCGCCGTGGCTGGCCACCACCCGCAGCCGCTCGACGCCGTCCTGGCTGAGCGAGGCGGTGCCGGTGGACAGGCCGCGGCCGGTGCGCAGCACCTCGGTGCGGACGGTGGCCGGGCCGGGGGTGGAGGCGGACAGGTAGTAACCGCTGATCGACACCGGGTCCGGGTGGGTGCCGTGCTCCAGCGACAGCGCGTGTCCGGCCACCGCGAGCAGCAGTCCGCCGTTCACCCCGCCGCCGATCTGCCAGCCGGCGCCGAGCTCGGCGTCGTAGCGGCCGGCCTCCTCGGGGTGCCTGGTCAGGGCGATGCCCTGGTCGAACTCGCTGCGGATCGCGGTGGTCATCTGGGGGGACCTGCCCTTCACGCGTGGTTCCGGACGTCAAGTTACTGACAAGTAGGTCCCCACCCTACGCCGACCGGGTGAAACGCGGAACGGCCGCCGGACACCTGTTCGGGTCCGACGGCCGTCCGCGAGGTCCACCTGCCTACCGGCGGATGCTCGGCTTCAGCTCCAGGAAGCGGGCGAGCATGCCGTTGACGAAGGCCGGGGAGTCGTCCGTGGAGAACTCCTTGGCGATCTCGACGGCCTCGTCCAGGACGACGGCGTCCGGGACGCCGTCCTCCCAGATCAGCTCGTAGGCACCGAGCCGCAGAACGTTGCGGTCCACGATCGGCATCCGGTCGAGCGACCAGCCGACGGAGTACTGCTCGATCAGGTCGTCGATGCGACGAGCGTGCTGGACGTACCCCTCGATGAGCTCCATGGTGTACTCACCCACCTGCGGGGTGCCCTCGTCGGGCCTGGGCTCGCGGGCGCGGGCCACCCAGTCGGCGAGGACCTGCTGCGGGTCGACCCCGCGGTGGTCGGCCTCGAAGAGGATCTGGAAGGCCCTGGTGCGGGCCTTGCTGCGTGCGGCCGACACGGACTTACTTCACCCGGCCGAGGTAGCTGCCGTCGCGGGTGTCGACCTTGACCTTCTCACCCTTGGTGACGAAGAGCGGCACCTGGATCTCGGCGCCGGTCTCCAGGGTGGCCGGCTTGGTGCCACCGGTGGAGCGGTCGCCCTGGACGCCCGGCTCGGTCTCGGCGATGGTCAGCTCGACCGCGGCCGGGAGCTCGATGTAGAGGACCGAGCCCTCGTTCTGCGCGACGAGGGCCTCGAAGCCCTCCAGCAGGTACTTGGCGGCGTCGCCGACGACCGACGGCTCGATGGTCAGCTGGTCGTAGGTGTCCATGTCCATGAACACGAAGTTCTCGCCGTCCTTGTACGAGAACTGCATGCCGCGCTTGTCGACGTTGGCGGTCTCGACCTTGGTGCCCGCGTTGAAGGTCTTGTCGACGACCTTGCCGGTCAGGACCTCCTTGAGCTTGGTACGCACGAAGGCCGGGCCCTTGCCGGGCTTGACGTGCTGGAACTCGACGACGGACCAGAGCTTGCCGCCCTCCAGCTTGAGGACCATGCCGTTCTTGAGATCGTTCGTGGAAGCCACGGGCGCACTAACTCCTGTATAGCTGTCAAGGAACCAAGGGATTGCGTCCTGCCTTCCACGGCCCCCGGGGGGCCGCGGTCACAGGGCGAGGAGCTCCTTGGTGGTGATGGTGAGCAGCTCGGGCCCGCCCTCTTCGAGGGG
>NZ_JBIVVI010001059.1:0-3207 GCF_044757675.1 Kitasatospora sp. NPDC091257 | reverse complement strand
CCCCTGTTCCGGACGGGCCGGGCGGCCGTCTGCGGGGCGCCGCGGGCGCCGGCGGCGCCGGCGGCGCCGGCCGTCCGCGGCCTGTCAGGGCCCGTCGGGCGTCAGTGCCCGTCGCAGCCCGGGAGGGCCTCGCACATCGGCGCGGTCATGCCGGTGCCGACGTACTTGTCCTCGGGGGCCTTCCAGGCGTCCTTGGGCTGGGCGCCGGCCTTGGTGGTGGCCCAGACCGCCAGTTCGCTGACCGCACCGCCGTCGCTGACCACGTACTCGTGCAGGGTGACGGTGCTGCCGTCGGCCTGCGGGACGGTCAGGACGGCGGCGAAGTAGGGCGCGTCCGGGGCGCTGTCGACCTTCACGGTGGCGCCGGGCGCGGTCTTGGCGCAGGACTTGAGCGCCTCCGTCAGACGCCCCTCGGCCAGGTTGGTGCTCTGCTTGGCGCCGCTGCTGCGGGTCGGGTCGCCGTGGAACAGCAGGGTCTGCTCGGCCGTCCAGCGGTCCCCGCCGAAGCCGACCGAGGCCCGGGCGGAGGCGGTGCCGGTGAACAGCGGCTCGTCGTCCTTCGCGACCGCGGCGCGGCACAGCTCCATGCCCTTGAACTGGACCTGGCCGGAGAGCTGCTTGGCGTTGGCCGCCAGCGGCGTGTAGTGGTAACTCTCGTCCATCGGGATGCTCTTGGTGTCCATCCAGGCCTTGTCCGGGATGCCCTTGTCGGACCCGCTGGGCTTGTTGGGGTTGACGCTGGGCCCGGTGGTGGCGGCGGGGAGGGCGGGGTTGGCGTCCTGGCTGCCGTTGTCCGGCCCGCAGGCGCTGAGGGCGCCCAGGCAGACGAGGGCTGCGGCGGTGGCGGTGACGACTCTGGTGGTGCGCAACTGACGGTTCCTCGGATGTCCGGTGGCGTGGGCGGGGGTCGGGCGCGCACCGGCCGTGGGCCGCTGGTGCGCGGCGCCGTCCGTCCGTCCCCGCCGCCCGGTCGACCCGTGGTCGCGGGCTTGCGGCATGGCAGCTCCTCCCCTGTGCATGCGGCCGCCTGGCCCCTCGCCCCGCTGTCCGCCCCGTGACTGATGGCCGGTCAGGGTCGATGGTGTGTCGACGGCGGTCGAAACCTATGCCACCGGACCGCCGGTCGCAAAGCCGGGTTCCGGCCGGAGGCCCGGATTCCCTTTGGGACTGGTGGGGCTCATGGGGTGAATGTGACCGGGCTCGGAGGAGTGCGGTGGGCGGGGCGCGGAGGGTTCCAGGGGCGCGCGACCGCCTCCGTGCGCGGGCCGGGGCGGCGCATCCGGGCTGGTGGGGGCGGGTGCGCGGTGCCGTGCGACGGATCCGCGGGCGGCCCCGGTCAGGCGACCCGGCCGCCGATCCCGGAGCGGCCCGCCGGGACGCCGTCGAGGGTGACCACGGTCTGCCGTCCGACGACCTCGCCGAGCGCGCCGGTGATCGCCGCGGTGGCCGCCGCGACCAGACGGGCGGGCGCGTCGGGCACCTGCGGCAGGTGGTAGGCCGCCTCCCGCAGGCTCAGCAGGACCACCGGTGCGACCTCCTCGGTCGGCAGTCCGCCGATGCCCCGGCGGCGCTGGGGGACCCCGATCAGCTCGACCGCGACCAGCGGGCGGACCCGTTCGCCGAAGACGGAGGTGACGGCCTCGGTGAGGCCGGCGATGAGGGCCCGCTCGACCTCGGGGTCGAGGGACTCCTCGCGGATGTGCAGGCTCAGGTGCGGCATGGTGGAGCTCCGTTCGGCTCGGTTCGTACCATGGGCTGACGGGTTCGCTTTGCATGTAAAACAGCTTTGATGTCAAAGGTAACCGAGGAGGGGTGTGCGATGTCAACGGCCGAAGGGGAATCGCGGAACACGCCGTCGTCGACCGGGGCGGGGCTCGACGACGCGGTGCGGTCGATGCTGCTGCTGATGCCCCGGCTGGTCGGGCGGGCCAAGCGGATCCCCGTCCCCGAGCCGCTGCGCGGCCTCGCACTGGCGCCCCGCCACCTGTCGCTGCTGGCCTGCCTGCTGCTGGACGGACCGATGGGCGTGAACGACCTCGCCGCCCGGCTGGAGGTCGCCCCCACCACGGTCAGCCTGATGGTCGGCGACCTCGGCCGGCAGGGCATCCTCGAACGGCGCGAGGACGAGGCCGACCGCCGGCGCCGCATCGTCGCGATCGCCCCCGCCCGGCTGCCCGCCATCGAGGCCTGGCTCGCCCCGGGGGCCGTCGCCTGGCGCACGGCCCTCGGGCCGCTCGACGCGGCGCAGCGGCGCCTGGTGGTGGACACGCTGCTGGCGTACGAGGCGGCGGTGGGGCGGGAGCGGGACTGACGGCGGCCGGTGCGCCGGGCGGGAGGCCGGTCAGCGGCCGGGAGCCCGGCGGAAGAGCGCGGTGAGGAGGAAGGGGACGCCGAACAGCGTCGAACCGGGGCCCTGGGCGGCCATCGGGCGGATCTCCAGCGGGGTGAACTCGCGGAACAGCGAGCGGAGTTCGTCCGGCGAGTACGCCAGGCCGCCCTCCAGGGCGCCGAGCCGGTAGAGCTCCTCGTCGGTCCGCTCGGAGCCCGTCGCGCCGGCCGCGAAGGCGGTGACGGCGAAGTGCCCGCCCGGTGCCAGCACCCGGTCGAGCAGGGCCAGGTAGCTGACCCGGCGGTGCGGCGGGAGGTGGTGCAGGCAGCCGGAGTCGTAGACCAGGTCGTAGTGGGCGTGGGGGAGCCGGGCCTCGAAGATGCTCGCCCGGTGGAACCGCAGGCCGGTGCCCGCGCCGGCCTCGCGGGCGCGCTCCTCGGCCCAGGTCACGGCGGTGGCGGAGAGGTCGACGGCGTCCACCTCGAAGCCGAGCGAGGCCAGGTGGACGGCGTTGCGGCCGGCGCCGCAGCCGAGGTCGAGCGCCCGGCCGGGGGCGAGCAGGCCGCGGTCCAGGTAGGAGGCCAGGTTCTCGTCCGGTTTCGGCGTGAAGAACGGGCGGTCGGCGGACCGGTCCGCGTAGAACCGGTCCCAGAACGGTTCGGCCGGCGGGAAAAGGCCGTCGAGGAGGGCGAGGACGTCTTCGGTGGTGCGGATCGTACGGTTCATTCCGCCGAGCGTAGGCCGTCCGGCGGGCGGGCGCCCCGGGCGCGAAAGCCGCTGTGCGGTGGGCTGTTGGGGCCGCTGGGGCGCCGTGCGACAGAGGTGTTCCGGGCCCGGGCGGGCGCGTGGCGCCACCCCCGCCCCGGGCCGGGAAAGGG
>NZ_JBIVVI010001058.1:0-3225 GCF_044757675.1 Kitasatospora sp. NPDC091257 | reverse complement strand
GTCCTGACCAGATGCCGCTGACCCCCGCCACCCCCCACTCCTCCCTCGACTCCTCTCTTGACTCCTCCCTCGACGCCGAGCGGCGCGCGATAGAGGCGCTCTACGCGGACGTGGTCCGCCGCAACCGGGGCGAGGACGAGTTCCACCAGGCCGTCCACGAGGTGCTGGAGACCCTCGCGCCGGTGCTCGCCCACCGCCCCGAGCTCCTCGACGCCCGGATCATCGAGCGGATCTGCGAGCCCGAGCGGCAGCTGATGTTCCGGGTGCCGTGGACGGACGACTCCGGTGACATCCACGTCAACCGCGGCTTCCGGGTGGAGTTCAGCAGCGCCCTCGGGCCGTACAAGGGTGGGCTGCGCTTCCACCCCTCGGTGAACCTCGGGATCGTCAAGTTCCTGGGCTTCGAGCAGATCTTCAAGAACGCGCTCACCGGCCTGCCCATCGGCGGGGGCAAGGGCGGCTCCGACTTCGACCCCAAGGGCCGGTCGGATGCCGAGATCATGCGGTTCTGCCAGTCCTTCATGACCGAGCTCTACCGCCACCTCGGCGAGTACACCGACGTGCCGGCCGGGGACATCGGCGTCGGCGGCCGGGAGATCGGCTACCTCTTCGGCCAGTACAAGCGGATCACCAACCGGTACGAGAGCGGCGTGCTCACCGGAAAGGGCCTCGGCTGGGGCGGCGCGCAGGTCCGTACCGAAGCCACCGGCTACGGCTGCGTCATGTTCACCTCCGAGATGCTGCACAGCCGCGGCGAGAGCCTGGACGGGCGCCGGGTGGTCGTCTCCGGGGCCGGCAACGTCGCGGTCTACGCGATCGAGAAGGCCCAGCAGCTCGGCGCGACCGTGCTCACGTGCTCCGACTCCTCCGGTTACGTGGTGGACGAGAAGGGCGTCGACCTCGACCTGCTCAAGGAGGTCAAGGAGGTCCGGCGCGGGCGGGTCTCCGACTACGCCCGACTGCGCGGTGGCCACGTCCGGTTCGTCGAGGGCCCGGGCGTGTGGAGCGTCCCCTGCGACGTCGCGCTGCCCTGCGCCACCCAGAACGAGCTGGCGGAGGCCGACGCGCTGGCCCTGGTGCGCAACGGGGTGCTGGCCGTCGCCGAGGGCGCGAACATGCCCACCACCCCGGAGGCGGTGCGGGTGTTCCAGGAGGCCGGGGTGGCCTTCGGCCCGGGCAAGGCGGCGAACGCCGGCGGCGTCGCGACCAGCGCCCTGGAGATGCAGCAGAACGCCTCGCGCGACTCCTGGACCTTCGAGCACACCGAGGAGCGGCTGGCCGGGATCATGAAGCACGTCCACGACTCCTGCTTCACCACCGCCGAGCGCTACGGCCACCCGGGCAACTACGTGGTCGGTGCGAACATCGCCGGCTTCGAGCTGGTCGCCGACGCGATGCTGGCCCAGGGCCTGATCTGAGCCGCTGACGCGAGACCGCTGGCGCAAGGCCGCTGCCTCGGCGCCGCCGAGGCAGCACCGCCGAATCCGAGCCGCCGACGGCCGTCACCCGACGATCGGTACCCGACGATCGGTACCCGACCGGAGCGGGCACCGATTGTCGGGTGCGGCAGGGTGGGGCCTTCCTACGGTGAGTGTCACAAGGGAAGGGCGGGGTTGGCGTGCTGGAGCACCTGAACCGGGCGATGGACCGGATCGAACGAGACCTGGACCGCGAGGTCGACGTGGCCGAGCTGGCGCGGATCGCGATGACGTCGGAGTACCACTTCCGGCGGCTGTTCTCGATGCTCGCCGGGATGCCGCTGTCGGAGTACGTCCGGCGTCGGCGGCTCACCGTCGCCGGGGCCGAAGTCCTCGACGGTGAGCGGACGTTGCTCGACATCGCGGTCCGGTACGGGTACTCCTCGGGGGAGGCGTTCGCCCGGGCGTTCCGGGCCATGCACGGAGTCGGGCCCGGCGAGGTCCGGCGCGACGGTGCGGTGCTTGTCTCCCAGCCCCGGATGTCCTTCCGACTCGTCGTGGAGGGGAACAGCAGCATGGAATACCGGATCGTGGAGAAGCCGGACTTCCGGATCGTCGGCAAGAAGGCCCGGGTCACCCTGATCTACGTGGGGATCAACCCGGGGATCGCCGAGTTCATCAAGGGGCTCGACAAGGACACGGTCGCTCGGATCGCGGCCCTGTCCGGGGACGACCCGGCCGGGATCCTGTCGGTGAGCGACGACTTCTCGCCGAACCGCGAGGAGGGGTCCGAACTCGACTACTGGCACGCGGTGGTGGCGCGCGACGGTGTCGCCGTCCCGGCGGATCTGGACGTGCTCGACGTCCCGGCCGGCACCTGGGCGGTGTTCACCAACACCGGGCCGTTCCCGCAGGCCCTGCAGGAGATGTGGGGGGACGTGGCGAGCCAGTGGTTCCCGTCCAACCCGTACGAGGCTCGGCCGGGTCCGGAGATCCTCCGGGTCCGCCCCGTGCCGGGGACGGGCGACGCCGAGGCGGAGCTGTGGATCCCGGTGGCACGGGCCGTACGCAGCTGACGGATGGCGGGCGGCAGCCGACAGATAACCGATGACGAATGACAGATGACAGCTGACAGATTTCGAAATCTGTCAGCTGTCATCTGTTCGTCCACCCCGTTCGGCCCACCACCGCCCGCCAAGCTCCGCCCCCGCCCCGCATGCTGGGGCGGGAGGTGCGGGGGCCGAGGCGCCGAAAAACCCGGGAGTTCCCGAGCAAGCTGCGAGGACAGACGCCATGAAGCAGACCTCCGTGACCACCAACGCCCCCTGCTGGACGGAGCTGGGCACCTCCGACCCGCCCGCCGCCCTGGCCTTCTACACCGAGCTCTTCGGCTGGCAGGTGGACGACACGGCCCGCCCCGGGCACGGCGACTACACCCAGATGCTGGTCGGGGGCGCCCCGGCCGCCGCCATCACCCCGCGCTACGCCCCCCAGCAGCCGATCGCCTGGACGGTCTGCATCGCGGTCGCCGATGCCGACGCCACCGCCGCGAGGGTCAAGGAGTCCGGCGGCCGGGTCCTGAAGGACCCCACCGACGTCTCCGACTTCGGCCGCTTCTCGGTGGCCGCCGACCCCTCCGGCGCGGTGCTCATCGTCTGGCAGGCCCGCGCCTTCCGGGGCGCCGGGGTGTTCAACGAGCCCGGCTCGCTCGGCTGGGTGGAACTGCTCACCCGTGACCCGGCCGGCGCGCTCGCCTTCTACCCGAAGGTCTTCGGCTGGTCCGTCGCCCCGTCCGAGCACTACCCCC
>NZ_JBIVVI010001057.1:0-3227 GCF_044757675.1 Kitasatospora sp. NPDC091257 | reverse complement strand
CTGCGGTGGCGGGCCCTGCGAGCCGGCCGGGTACTCCTCCAGCGGCACCAGGCCCCGCTCCCAGCCGGTCAGCACCGGTTCGAGCACCCGCCAGGCCTCCTCCGCCTCGTCGCCGCGGATGGACAGCGCCGGGTCCCCGTTCAGGACGTCCAGCAGCAGCCGGCCGTAGGCGGGCAGCTCCTGCGGGTCCATCCGCGCGGTCATCGAGAACGGGGCCAGCCCGTGGGCGTGGGCGCCGATGCCGGTCAGGTCCAGGGTCAGCCCCTCCGGCTCCAGTTCGAAGCGCAGCACGTTGGGCCGGGCCTCCTCACCCTGGCCGAACGGCAGGTGGGGCACCGGGCGGAAGTGCACCGCGACCTCCTTGCGGTCCTCGCCCAGGGCCTTGCCGCTGCGCAGCCGGAACCTCGTCCCGGCCCACCGCCAGCTGGTCAGCTCCAGTTCCACCTCGGCGAAGGTCTCGGTGCGGCGCTCCGGGTCGACGCCCTCCTCCTCGGCGTAGGCGGGGACGTCGCGCTCCCCGATCCGGCCGGGCAGGTAGCGGGCCCGGCGGGTGCGGTGCACCACGTCGTGCTCGGTCAACGGCCGTACGGAGCGCAGCACGTCCACCTTGCGGTCGCGCAGGTCCCGTTCGCCGAGCGTGATCGGCGGCTCCATGGCCACCAGGCAGAGCAGCTGCAGCAGGTGGTTCTGGATCATGTCCTTGAGCGCCCCGACCTGGTCGTAGTACCCGGCCCGGCCCTCCAGCGCCAGCGTCTCGTCCCAGACGATGTCCACCTCGGAGATGTGGGTGCTGTTCCAGATCGGCTCCAGCACCCGGTTGGCCAGCCGGCTGCCGAGGACGTTCTGGACGGTCGTCATGGCCAGGAAGTGGTCGACCCGGAACACCGCCCGCTCCGGCAGCAGGTCGGCGAGCAGCCGGTTCAGCTCCTGGGCACCGGCCAGGTCCTCGCCGAACGGCTTCTCCAGCACGATCCGGCTGCCGGCCGGCAGGCCCGCCGCGTGCAGGGCGGTGATCACGGCGGGGAAGAGGGCCGGCGGGAGGGCGAGGTAGACGGCCACCGGCCCCTCGCCGGCGACGACCGCGGCCACGTCCGCGGGGTCGGTGACGTCGGCCCGCCGGTAGCGGACGGCGGCCGCCACCGCCTCCCTGGCCCCGGCCGGGAGGTCGCCGGCGTGCCGGTCGAGCCGGGCCGCGGCCCAGCCGCGGTACCGCTCGGTGTCCCAGTCCTCCCTGCTCGCGCCCGTCACCCGCAGCGAGTCGCCGACGTGTCCCGCCGCCCGCAGCGCGGCCAGCGCCGGCAGCAGGAAGCGGGCGCTGAGGTCCCCGGTCGCGCCGAGGATCGCGAGCCGGTCGATCATCCCCGCCCTCCGGCCCTCGCCCGGCCGAGGCTCACGCCGCCGGCGATGATCCCGATGTGGCTGAACGCCTGGGGGAAGTTGCCCATGAACTCTCCTGTGGACGGGTTGATCTGCTCGGACATCAGCCCCAGCGGACTCGCCCGGGAGCACAGCGAGTCGTACAGCTCCTCCGCCTCCTCGATCCGGCCCTGGCCGACCAGGTTCTCGACCAGCCAGAAGCTGCACAGGACGAAGGCGCCCTCGTCGCCCGGCAGGCCGTCCGGGGACTCCTCGTGGAGGTAGCGGTAGAGCAGCCCGCCGCCCGCCGACAGGCGCTCGGCCACGGCCGCGGCGGTCGCCACCATCCGCGGGTGGTCGGCCGGCACCACCTGGCGCAGCGGGAGCGCGAGCAGGCTCGCGTCCAGGGCGCCGCCGCCGTCCAGGTGGGCGCTGAGGGTCCCGGCGTCCTCGTCCCAGGACTGCTCCAGGATGAGCCGGCGCAGCTCCTCGGCCGAGGCGCGCCAGCGGTCCGTCCCGGCGGGCCGGCCGAGCCGCTCGCCGATCCGCGCGGCCCGGTCCAGCGCCACCTGGCACAGGCCCGCCGAGTAGGTGAACACCCGGCCCTCGCTGCGCACCTCCCAGATGCCCTGGTCCGGCTGCCGCCAGGCCTGCCCGGCGGTGTCGGCCAGCTTGGCCAGGCCGGCCCAGAGCGCGGGCTGGATCTCGCCGCCGGCGCGCAGCCACTGCTCGGCGCAGTCCAGGATCTCGCCGTACACGTCGTGCTGGCGCTGGTCGGTCGCGCCGTTGCCCCAGCGCACCGGGGCGGAGCGCCGGTAGCCCTCCAGTTCGCCGTCCTCGATCTCGTCCGGCACCGGGCCGCCCCGCAGGTCGTACATGATCCGGGGCCCCCGGCTGGCCTCGAAGGCGTCCAGGACCCAGCCGAGGAAGGCGTCGGCCTCGCCCCGGAAACCGATCCGGCGCAGCGCGAACACGGCGAACGCCGCGTCGCGGATCCAGCTGTAGCGGTAGTCCCAGTTGCGGATCCCGCCGATCGGCGCGGGCAGCGAGGAGGTGGGCGCCGCGACCAGCGAGCCGTTGGCCCAGTCGTCGCAGAGCTTCAGGGTGATCGCGGCCCGCCGGACCAGGGGCTCCTGGGGGCCGTCGTACGAGAAGTGCCCCATCCAGCGGCGCCAGGCCTCGGCGGTGCCTTTCAGGGTCGCGTCGGTGTCGAAGCGGTGGTGGCGGTGGAAGCGGCCCCAGGACAGCACGAGGTCCAGGCGCTCGCCCTGCCGCAGCTCGTGGGTGCTGTGCAGGCCGGTCAGCGGACGGTTGGAGCGCAGGTGCAGGCGCAGGTCCGGGCGCCGGTGGGGCCGCACCTCCAGTCCGCTGAACAGGGCCCGGGTCTGCGCGCCGCCGCGCGGCTCCAGTTCGGCGCGCAGCCGGACGGTCCCGTCCAGCACCACGGCGGAGCGCACGAGTTCGCCCCGGTCGGCCGGTACGTCGTCGGTGAGGTCGGCGCCGGAGCGCAGGGTCAGCGCGTCGGTGACGCGCACCAGGCCGGTGGGGCCGCGCAGTTCGGTGATCAGGACGCCGGTGTCCGGTTCGTAGCGCTGCCTGGCCTCGATGAGGTCCTCCGGGGCGAGGGTGAAGTGCCCGCCGCGCGCGTGGTCCAGCAGGCCGCAGAACAGCGGTTCGGAGTCGAACCGGGGCAGGCACAGCCACGGGATGGCACCGTCCAGGCCGACCAGGGCGGCGATCGCGCCGTTCCCGATCAGGCCGAGGTCCTCCAGCGGCAGGTAGCCCTGGCGCCGGCGCACCGGCCGGAACGGTGGGTCGGGGTCGTGCATGCCGCCTCGCTTCCGCAGTGCCGGGGGGAGTCGGTCGAAGGG
>NZ_JBIVVI010001056.1:0-3228 GCF_044757675.1 Kitasatospora sp. NPDC091257 | reverse complement strand
GTCCCGCAGGACGCCCCCTTCGGCTCCTTCGGGCTCGACTCCGCGGGGATCGCCGGACTCGCCGCCGACCTCCGGGCCTGGCTCGGCGCCCCGGTCGACGCCAAGGATCTCTACAACCACCCCACCGTCGCGGCGCTGGCCGCCGCGCTCACGGGCGACCGGACCGGGCCGACCGACAAGGCCGACAAGACCGACAAGACCGACAAGACCGAGCGGACCGACAGGACGGACCGGACCGAGCGGGCCGGATCCGCCGGGGCGGCCGACGACCGCGAGGCGATCGCCGTCGTCGGCATGGCCTGCCGGATGCCCGGTGCCCAGGACGTCGAGGCGTTCTGGCAGCTGCTGCTGGACGGCCGGGACGCGGTGACCGAGGTCCCGGCGCACCGCCGTCTGCTCGGCTACCGGCTGGAGCACGGGGAGCCGGGCCGGGGCGGATTCGTCGACGGGGCCGAGGAGTTCGACGCGGCCTTCTTCGGTGTCTCCCGCGACGAGGCCCGCCGGACGGACCCGCAGCAGCGGCTGCTGCTGACCACGGTGTGGCAGGCCCTGGAGGACGCCGGGGCGGACCCGCAGGCGCTGGCCGGGGGCCGTACGGGCGTCTTCGTCGGGATCAGCACCAACGACTACGGCCGGCTCCAGGCCCGGGCCGGCGTCCCGGTCACGGCCCACGACGGGACCGGCAACGCGTCGAGCATCGCGGCCAACCGGATCTCCTACCTGTGGGACCTGCGCGGCCCCAGCCAGGTGGTGGACACGGCCTGCTCGTCCTCCCTGGTGGCCCTCCACCAGGCGTGCACCAGCCTGCGGCTCGGCGAGTGCGACCTCGCCGTCGTGGCCGGTGTCAACCTGCTCCTGGACCCGGGGCCGACCACGGTCTTCACCGAGGCGGGCATGCTCGCGCCGGACGGCCGGTGCAAGACCTTCGACGCGGCGGCGGACGGCTACGTGCGCGGCGAGGGCTGCGGTGTCGTGGTGCTCCGGCGGGCGTCCGACGCGGTCGCCGCCGACGACCGGATCCGCGCCCTGGTCGAGGGTTCGGCCGTCTCCTCCGACGGGCGCAGCAGCACGCTGACCGCGCCGAACGGGCCGTCCCAGGAGGCCGTGCTGCGGGCGGCCCTGCGGTCCGCCCGCCGGACCGCGGAGGAGGTCGGCTACGTCGAGGCCCACGGCACCGGCACCCGGCTCGGCGACCCGATCGAGATGGGCGCGCTGCGCGCCGTGTACGGGGAGTCGGCCGGCCCGGACCTCCACGTCGGCTCGGTGAAGAGCAACATCGGCCACCTGGAGGCCGCGGCGGGCATGGCCGGCCTGATCAAGGCGGTGCTCTGCCTGGAGCACCGGCGGATCCCGGCCTCCCTGCACGTCGACACGGTCAACCCGCTGATCGGGCTGGACGGTTCCCGGCTGCGGATCCCGCGCTCGACGACGGACTGGCCCGAGGGCCCCGCCCGGGCGGCGGCGGTCAGCTCCTTCGGCTTCGGCGGCACCAACGCCCATGTGATCCTCTCCGGCGCGCCGGCCCGGCGGGCCCGGGTGGAGGCCGCGGAGGGCGGCGAGTGGTCCTTCCTCCCGGTCTCGGCGAAGAGCGGGCCCGCCCTGCGCCGGCTGGCCGCCGACTACGCCGGGGTGCTGGCGGGGGAGAGCGGCGCCGCCCCGGCGTGGAGCGCGCTGGTCCACACGGCGGGCGCCCGGCGCCAGCACCACGACCACCGGCTCGCCGTGCTGGCCCGGTCGAACCGGGAGGCCGCGGAGGCCCTGGAGGCGTACCGCGACGGCCTGCCGTCCCCCGCGGTGGTGCACGGCGTCGCGCACGGCGGCGGTCCCGGGCCGGTGGCCTTCGTGTTCACCGGCCAGGGCGCGCAGTACCCCGGGATGGCCAAGGCGCTGTACTTCGGGCACGCGGCCTTCCGCACGGCGCTCGACGAGGTCGACGCGTTGGTGCGCGCGGAGCTCGGCGTCTCCCTGCTGCCGACGCTGTGCGACGCCCCGGGCCCGCGGCTGGACCTGGAACGGACCGAGTTCGCCCAGCCGGCCCTGTTCGCCGTGGACTACGCGCTGGCCGAGCTGTGGCGCGCCTGCGGGGTGCGGCCCGACGCCGTGGCCGGGCACAGCCTCGGCGAGTACGTGGCGGCCTGCGTCGCCGGCGTGCTGAGCCTGCCCGACGCCGTCCGGCTGGTGGTCGCCCGCGCCGGCCTGATGCAGGAGCTGGCGGAGGCCGGGTCGATGTACGCGGTCCACGCCGGCCGCGAGCTGGTCGCGCAGCTGTGCGCGGACCTTCCCGAGGACCGTTCGGTGGTGCTCGCGGCCCTCAACGGGCCCGAGGACGTGGTGGTCTCGGGCGCGGAGCGGGCGGCCGCCGACCTGGCGGCCGACTGGGAGCGGCGGGGCGCGAAGGTCACCCGGCTGCACGGCACCCGGGCGTTCCACTCGCCGCTGATGGAGGGGCCGGTCGCGCGGTTCGAGCGGATCGCCGCGACGGTCGACTTCCGCACCCCCCGGATCCCCGTGGTGGCGAACCTGACCGGCGCCGTCGAGCGGGAGTTCTCGGCCGCCTACTACGCCCGGCACGCGCTCGAACCGGTGCGGTTCGGCGACTGCCTGGCCGCCCTGGCCGCGCTCGGCTGCACCACCGTCGTCGAGTGCGGGCCGCACCCGGTGCTCGGTCCGCTCGTCGAGGCCGTGCTCACCGACGCCGTCGGCCTGCCGACCCTGCACCGGGACGACACCGACGACCACCGCTTCCGGCGCGGGCTGGCCGAGTGGTACGTCCGGGGCGGACGGGTCGACTGGGCCGGGGTCCTGCGGGACCGGGACGGGGAGCACGGCCGGCCGCCGCTGCCGGTCCCGCTGCCGGGCCACCCGCTCGCCCCGACCCGGCACTGGTTCACCGACGGCGGCGACGGACGGCACCCGCTGCTCGGCGCGCCGGTCGAGCTGGCCGGTGCCGGGAGCCACTGGTTCTCCCGCACGCTGACCGCCGGGCAGCCGTGGTACCTCGACGAGCACCGGGTGGCCGGGCGGCCGGTGCTGCCCGCCGCCGCGATGACGGAGTGGGCCGACGCGGCCGTCCGCGAGGTCGCCGGTGACGGGCCCCGGACGCTGCAGGGCGTGTCCTTCACCGCCTTCCTCGCCCTGCCGCAGGACGCGCCCGTCACCGCCCAGGCGGACGACGAGGGTGCCGCAGACGATGGCCAGCGGCACCAGGGCGGTGAGCGCGGCCGAGGC
>NZ_JBIVVI010001055.1:0-3232 GCF_044757675.1 Kitasatospora sp. NPDC091257 | reverse complement strand
GCTTCCAGGGGCTGTCCGAGGACCCCAGGTTCGTCCGCTACCTCCGTGCCCATGACGTCGACCCGGACCCGGTGGCGGTGACCGACCACGAGGAGTCCGCGCAACGCCTGCGGGAGATCCACACCCACGACGAGGTCGTCCGGGGACTGCACGGACGCGAGACCCGCCTCGTGGACGACCGCCTCTCCTTCGTCAGCCCCGGCCCCCTCCACGAGGCCCAGCCGCGGAACCTGCTGCGCCGTCTCTCGACACCGGACCCGCGAGGCGTCCTCCTGGTCGGACAGGCCGGCGCGGGAAAGACCCGGACCTGCTTCGAGGTCGCGCAGGCCGCCCACCTCGACGGCTGGCAGGTCCTCCACCTCCAGGCGAACAACTCCGTGACGGTGGACGACCTCTCGCAGGTCGTGCGCGAGGCCGAACGGCCCCGGGTCCTGCTCGTCCTCGACTCCCTCGACACCTGCGCCCAGCTGGACCTGCGGGCACTCGTCAACGCCCTGCTGCCCGAGGCCAAACGGTGCGGCGTCCACGTCGCGGCCCTCGCCTCGACCCGTCCGGGAGCACGCCACCGGCTCCACCAGCGCGGTGCCGGGCTCCTCTTCGACGAGGTCCTGCTGCGCCAGGACGAGGACCACCGGACCACGGTGATCACGCACATCCTTCGTGAAGTCGCCCCGCAAGCGCTCCAGCGGTGGGGGGAGGAGGAACTCGCACGGGCCTGCGGGCGCCGTCCGGTCATCGCCCTGCTCATCGCCGACGCCCTCGAACGCCGGATCCGCGCCGGCCACCTTGCCCCGGACCTCGCGCGGGTGCGCCCCGGTGAACTGGTCAGCTGGATCCGGGAGGGAATCCGGCAGGACTCGCTGACCCCCGTCGGCACCGGGGACGCGACCGGCCCGCTGGCCACCGCCCTGCCCGACCTCGCCCACCTGGCCTTCGCCACGGCGGTCAGCATCTGCCCGCAGCCCCGCCCGGCCGTGGAGGAGGCGCTCGACGCGCTGCTCGACGCCCACCCCTCCACCGCCGCGGGCGTCATGGGCGCACGGCACGTCACCGACACCCTGGTCTCGCTGGGGTGGATGGACGAGTCCGAGGGCGAACTCCACGTCGTCCACGACATCGTGACGGACGAACTGGTCCTCCACTCCCTCCTTCCGCCACCGGGCTGGAGCATCCACGGCGCATCCGCCGAAACGCTGTTCGACGCCACGTCCCGGCACTCCCGCTCGTTCGCCCTGTTCACCGGCCATCTGCAGCGGCTGGCCTCCGACCTGGACGGGCCGGGAACGGGCCACCGGGCCGGCGCACTGGAGCGCTTCTGCCGGGACTGGGCCACCCGCAACGCCGTCAGGCTGGGAAAGCTGCTGGAGCACGCGGGCCGGGACGGCGAGCAGGCGCTGCTCGCCATGACCCTCGACCCGCCCTGGAAGTCCGCGGCCCTGGAGACCTGGGACGCGCTGGTCCGCCCCTGGCTGATCCGGGCCGAACTCGACCACGCCGCACGGCCGTTCCTCTCGGCGGCCCTCGGTGATCCGCAGAACGTGCCGCAGCCGCTGATCTCGGCCTCGCTGTCCTGGCTGTCCCGGCGGGCCGGGCAGACCGACGCCGACCACGTCATCCAGGCGCTCCTGGAGCGGGACGACCTCTCCTGCGGCCAGGAGCGGCTGGCCGTGGACCACGCCCTGGAGTGGGTCCGCGGACACGCCGGCTGGCGCTCCACCCCGCTGGTCCTCAAACAGCTGCTCAAGCGGGACCACGACACACCCACCCGCGCTCGGGTGGTGCAGTGCGCCTTCGACTGGCTGAGCCCGCGCCGCCCGTCCGAGGCGAGCGCCGCCGTCCTGCAACACCTGCTGACGTACGGGAACCCGGTGGGGGAGCAGCGGGAGGAGGCCGTCCGCCGCACCCTCGCCTGGTTCGCCGATCACCGTGACGCCGCCGGCACACTGCGGGCCGCGTCGCTCCTGCGCACGCTCCTGAGCCACCCCGCGCTGACGGCGCCCGAGGAGCACGCGGCGCTCGAACGGGGCCTCGACTGGCTCGCGGAGCACCATGCCGAGGTCCCCACCGCGGGCGCGGTGCTCCGCGTCGTCCTGGAGTGCCACAGGCTCACCCCCGGCCAGGCGCGGCGGGTGACCCGCTACGTCGAGGTCTGGAGCAGGCTCCATCCCGCCAGCCCGCACCGCAGCCACGTCCTGCGCGTCCTGCTGGCCAGCGAAGGCAACGGCACCGGCACCGGCACCGGCACCGGCGAAGGCACCGGCGCGGGCACCGGCGCGGGCACCGGACTGCTGCACCAGCTGGCCGGCGACCCCGCCGACCCGGCGGCGGCCGTCGCACTGCAACGACTGCTCGAACACCCGCTGACTCCCGAGGAGGCCCGCCCCCTCGTCTCCCGGGCGTTCCGGTGGCTGGAGCTGAACGAGACCTCCGCCGACCGCCGACGCGTCCTCCAGGCCCTGCTGTGGCGGAGGGAACTGACCGGAGAGCAGCTCACCGAGGTGGCCGACCTGGTGGTGGCGGAGCTCCGCGCCGCTCCCGCCCAGCCGGCCCTCCTCGGCTCGCTCCTCGGCCGCCGCACCGGACTGCGGCCCGACCAGGCCCGGTTCGGAATCGACCTCGCGATCGACCTGTGCGCCGTCCACACCACCTTCCACTTCCAACGGCCGTTCCTGTGCCCGCTCCTGAGGCGCCCGGACCTGACCCCCGAACAGGCCTCCCGGGCGGTGGCGCTGGGACTGGAGCGGCTCTCGGCGAACTTCAGCAACAAGACCCGGGAGATCCTCTGCGCCCTGCTGGAACGGCGGGACCTCTCCCCGGCCCAGCTGTCCCTGCTCCTGAGGCACACGACGGACTGGCTGGCCAGGCGCGGCTCGACGCCGAGGGCCCCCTTCGTCCTGCTGCACCTGCTGGAGCGCGACGACCTGCCGGCCGGGATCGAGCAGGAGGCTCTGCGCAGGGCCCGGGAGGCACTCCTGGCGTACCCGGACGCCCTGCCGGCGCAGCGCCTGCGCGCACGGCTGGCCGGCCGCGGCCCGGCCGGGACCTGAGTGCAGGACAGCAGGCCCGGCGGGTCCCGGTCGGCGCTGTTCAGCCCAGCACCGCCGCCACCGCGCGCGGCGTCCAGTGCCCGGCCGCGCCCGGGCGGGTGGCGAGGTAGCCGGCCGCGCGCCAGGGGCCCCAGCCGTGGGACTCGGCCAGGCCGGCGGCCAGGGTGCGCAGGTAGGGCGGGGTG
>NZ_JBIVVI010001054.1:0-3236 GCF_044757675.1 Kitasatospora sp. NPDC091257 | reverse complement strand
GGTGTCGACGGGCGCCCCGGCCCCGGCCCGGTCACGCTGGCCTTCGACCACGCCCGCATCCTCTCCGACGGCCTCGACCGGGTGCGCGCCAAGCTGGAGTACAGCCCGCTGGCCACCGCCTTCCTGCCGTACGACTTCACCATCCCCGACCTCCGCGCCGTCTACGAGGCGGTCTGGGACGAGAAGCTCCACCCCGGCAACTTCCACCGCAAGGTGCTGTCCGTGCCCGGCTTCGTCGAGAGCACCGGCGCCACCACCGAGCGCGGCGGCGCCCGCGGCGGCCCCCGCGCCCGCACCTACCACGCCGGCGACGCCCGCCTGCTGCACCCCGCGCTGCTCCGCCCCACCCGCGACGACCCGGCCGGCGCCGCCGGCGCCCCCTGAGGTCCGGCGGCCCACGGCAACGCCGTCGACCGACCGGGCTACCATCCGGCCATGACCACTGACGAAGCGACGACCGCCGCCGAAGCCCACCGGCCGTTCTCGCACTGCCACTTCTGCGGCACGCCCTACCCGCCCGGCACCCGCCTCTGGCCCCGCACCTGCCCCGGCTGCGCCGAGATCAGCTACCGCAACCCGCTGCCCGTCGCGGTCACCGTCCTCCCCGTCACCCGCCCCGACGCCGACCCGGCCCTGGTCGTCATCCGCCGCACCATCGAGCCCGGCCACGGCGAACTCGCCTTCCCCGGCGGCTACATGGACTACGGCGAGAGCTGGCAGCAGGCCTGCGTGCGCGAACTGCACGAGGAGACCGGCATCACCGCCGACCCGGCCGACGTCACCCTGATCCACACCGCCTCCGACCCCGCCGGCCGCTTCGTCGTGCTCTGCGGTCTGCTCCCGGCCCGCCCGCTCGCCGAGCTCCCGCCCTCGCGCCCCACCGACGAGACCGACGGCTGGCTGCTCGCCACCGCCGACACCGCGCTCGTCTGGGACTTCCACAAGGGTGTCCTGCGCCGCTGGTTCAGCGGCGAGTTCACCCCCCGCTGACCCCGGGCCCGCCCTGCGGCGCGGGCCCCCGGCCCCCACCGGCCGACCCTGGCGCGGCGGCCGATCACATGGCATGGTCTGCACCGACAGCCCAACCGGACGGGTCTGCCACGAGCCCTCCCGTCCCCACCACCGGCCGGGAGACCACCACCGTGAGCACCCCACCGCAGGACCAGCCGCTCTGGCGCCCCAACCCCGCTCGCGCCGCCGCCACCCCCCTGGTGGCCTTCCAGGCCTGGGCGGCCGAGCACCACGGCGCCCCGGCCGCCCCGCTCGCCCCGGCCGACGACGACCAGCAGGCCGCCCAGCTCTACGCCGACCTGCACGCCTGGTCCACCGAGGACCTCGACCGGTTCTGGACCGCGATCACCCAGTGGTTCGACGTCCGCTTCACCCAGGCCCCCGACGCCGTCCTCGCCGACCCCCGGATGCCCGACGCCTTCCTCGCCGACGAGACCCGCACCGGCTCCCAGTGGTTCCCCGGCGCCCGCCTGAACTACGCCGAGCACGTCCTGCGCCACTCCGAGGACCCGGCCAACGCCGACCGGCCCGCCATCCTCCACGTCGACGAGACGAGCGGCGACCCGGTCCCGACCACCTGGGCCGAACTGCGCCGCCAGGTCCTCTCCCTCGCCGCGGCCCTGCGCGCCCAGGGAATCGGCCCCCACGACCGGGTCGCCGCCTACCTGCCCAACATCCCGCAGGCCGTCGTCGCGCTCCTCGCCACCAACGCCGTCGGCGCCGTCTGGACCTCCTGCGCCCCCGACTTCGGCGCCCGCAGCGTGCTCGACCGCTTCCAGCAGCTCGAACCGGACGTCCTGATCGCCGTCGACGGCTACCACTACGGAGGCAAGGCCCACGACCGCACCGACGTCGTCGCCGAGCTGCGCCGCGAACTGCCCTCACTGCGCACCGTCGTCCACGTCCCGCTGCTCGGCGGCCCGGCCCCCGAAGGCGCCCTCGACTGGGCCGACCTGGTCTCCGACCGGGCCCCGGGAGCCGACGGCGAAGCGGAGTTCGCCCAGCTCCCGTTCGACCACCCGCTCTGGGTGCTCTACTCCTCCGGCACCACCGGCCTGCCCAAGCCGATCGTCCAGAGCCAGGGCGGCATCCTGGTCGAGCACCTCAAGCAGGTCGGCCTCCACCTCGGCCTCGCCCCGCAGGACCGCTTCTTCTGGTTCACCTCGACCGGCTGGATGATGTGGAACTTCCTGGTCGCCGGCCTCCTGGTCGGATCCACGATCGTCACCTACGACGGCAGCCCCGGCCACCCCGACGCCGGCGCCCTGTGGTCGGTCGCCGCCCGCACCGGCACCACCGTCTTCGGCACCTCCGCCGCCTACATCGGCGCCAGCCGCAAGGCCGAACTCCACCCCGGCCGCGAGCTCGACCTCTCCGCCGTCCGCTGCATCGGCACCACCGGCTCCCCGCTCCCGCCCGACGGCTTCCGCTGGATCTACGACGAGGTCAGTGAGGACGTCTGGCTCGCCTCGGTCAGCGGCGGCACCGACGTCTGCTCCTGCTTCGTCGGCGGCGTCCCGACCCTGCCGGTCCACCTCGGCGAGATCCAGGCCCCCTGCCTCGGCGCCGCCGTCGAGTCCTGGGACGTCCAGGGCCACCCGCACATCGACACCGTCGGCGAACTCGTCGTCACCAAGCCCCTCCCGTCCATGCCCACCGGCTTCTGGAACGACGACAAGGGCACCCGCTTCCACGACAGCTACTTCGACATGTACCCGGGCATCTGGCGCCACGGCGACTGGATCACCGTCACCTCCCGGGGCACCGTCGTCATCCACGGCCGCTCCGACTCCACCCTCAACCGCCAGGGCGTCCGGATGGGCTCCTCGGACATCTACGAGGTCGTCGAGCGCCTCCCCGAGATCGCCGAGTCCCTGGTCATCGGCCTGGAGGAGCCCGACGGCGGCTACTGGATGCCGCTGTTCGTCGTCCTCGCCCCCGGCGCGGAACTGAACGACGACCTGGTCGGCCGCATCCGCACCGCGCTGCGCACCGAACTCTCCCCGCGCCACGTGCCCGACGAGGTCATCGCCGTCGACGGCCTCCCGCACACCCTCACCGGCAAGCGGATCGAGGTCCCGGTCAAGCGCATCCTCTCCGGCACCCCGCTGGAGCAGGCCGTCAACCCCGGCTCCGTCGACCGCATCGAGCACCTGCGCTTCTTCGAGCAGCTCCGCCTCGACCGCCGGGCCTGACCGGCCCCGGGACGGACGAGAGGGGCGCCC
>NZ_JBIVVI010001053.1:0-3237 GCF_044757675.1 Kitasatospora sp. NPDC091257 | reverse complement strand
CTGCCCCGGCATCGGCCGGCCCGGCAGCGAGTGCCCGGGCATCGACTGGCCCGGCACCGGCTGCGCGGGCATCGCCTGGGTCGGCAGCGCGTGCGCGCCCTCGCCGAGGTACTCCGGCTGCCCGGACGGCTGTCCCACCGGCGGCACGGCCGAGTGGGCCTGCGGCTGGCCCGGCTGCCCCTGCGGCTGACCGGGCTCGGGGCGGAACAGGTCGTCCAGGTTGAAGTCACCGGAGTTCGGGTACGAGCGGCGCTGACTCAACGCGATTCCTCACCTGTGCAGGACCGCGCACTGACGGCGGACCACATCTCGTCGGTTCTTGGGAGCATCACAGTTCCTTGGACGTCGCGCCCACGCTACCGGTTCGCCTCACCGGGTGACCACGTGGGCGGGACATCCGTCACGCTCCCTGCACAGACGATCCGCGACCGCCCAGGGCCCGGGCCGCCCCCGGGCCCGAGGCACGGAGGCGGGCCCGCGCCCGGGGCACGGAGACCGGCCCGGCACCCGCTAGGCCGCCTCGGCGTCCGCGCGGGCGTGGAACTCCCGGACCACGCGCTGCTCCCGGTACGGCTCCAGCCGGCGCCGGAACTCGTCCAGGTACTCCACGCCCCGGTTGGACCGCAGTCCGCTCAGCAACCGGACCGCCTGGGCGCCCGTCTCGCAGGCGCGTTCCAGGTCCCGCTGCTGGAGCTGGGCGGTGGCCAGCAGGACGAGGTCCACCGCACGGCGCCGGACCCGGGTCGGCGGGTGCAGGTCGAGCGCCCGGCGGGCGTAGTGCTCGGCCTGGCCGGCCTGCTCCAGGTCCCGGTGGCAGTGGGCCAACTCGTCGGCGAGGTAGGCGTCGTCGAAGTGGGCGATCCAGTCCGGGTCGTCCTCCGGGCGGCGGCGCTCCATCATCTCCAGGGCCCTGGCCGACACCGTCTCGCAGGAGCGGGCGTCGCCGAGCAGGGCGTGACCGCGGGCCTCGGCGGCGTAGAACATCGCCATCGCCGTCGGGGTGGCCACCGAGCGGGCGCCCTCCTGGGCGGCGCGGGCGAGTTGGGCGATCTCCCGCGGGTTGCCGAGGGTCGCCGCCAGGTGGCTCATCGAGGCGGCCAGCACGTAGCCGCCGTAGCCGCGGTCGTCGGCGGCCTGGGCCAGTCGCAGCGCCTGGATGTAGTAGCGCTGGGCGAGGCCGGGCTGCCCGGTGTCCACCGCCATGTAGCCGGCCAGTTCGGTCAACCGGGCCACGGCGGCGAAGAGTTGGCGACCGGTCTCCTCCCGGTAGGCGCCGCCGAGCAGGCCGGAGACCACCGAGTTGAGGTAGTGCACCACCACCGGGCGCACATGGCCGCTGCCGAAGCGGTGGTCCAGGTCGACCAGCATCGTGGTGGTCGCCCTGATCGCGGCCACGTCGGTCGGGCCGACCCGGGGGCCGCCGGCCCGCGCCACCACCGGGTCCGGCGGGGTGATCAGCCAGTCCCGGCTGGGTTCCACCAGCGCGGAGGCGGCGACCGTCGCGCCGGTCAGGAAGTCCCGCCGGCCGACGTCGCTGCGCCACAGTTCGCAGACCTGCTCCAGGGCGGCACCGATGGTCGGCGCGAACTGGAGCCCGATACCGGAGCTCAGGTTCTTGCCGTCCGCCATGCCGATCTCCTCGACCGACACGCTGCGCCCGAGCTTGCGGCCCAGGGCCTCGGCGATCACGGCCGGCGCCTGCCCGCGCGGCTGCTGCCCGCGCAGCCAGCGGGCCACGGAGGTCTTGTCGTACCGAAGGTCCAGCCCGTGCTCGGCGCCGCAGAGGTTGACCCTCCGGGCCAGGCCGGCGTTGGAGCAGCTGGCCTCCTGGATCAGTTGCTGCAGACGCTCGTTGGGCTGTCGTGCGACGAGTGGTCTCGCGGCCATTGGGCTTCGCCTCCCCACACCCTCCGGTCCCGGCCGGCGGGCGACGATTCTGCTGATCTGTTGCCGACTGTCCGACCGTCCAAGGAATCTGACACCAGGTTAGCGATCAGCAACGCCAGCGGGATACCCACGGTGACGAACCGCACCCCCCTTGCGCCCTGGGAAATGCTCCTGTGCGCCCCCACTGCGCCTGCCCTCGACCCCACCAACTCGGTCGACTAACCGGAACGGGTGACATTGCCGGGATGCACCCAACCGGGCGCCATCGGGCCGTAACCAGCCTCACACACGGTAGTTGAGTACCCCGTGGAAGACATCCCCGACGCCTCGGACCGGAACGAGAAGGCCGCTCCACCCCCCTTGCTCGTCGAAGCCGTCGGCTACGCCGAGAACCGCCACTGGGAGGTGGCCCCGGGCGCCTGGCTGATCGACGACGGCGGCGGCGGTGTCCGCTGCTCCTGCGGGGACCGCCGCTGCACACTGCCGGGCGCCCACCCGCTGGACGCGGACTGGGCGCGGACGGCGAGCGCCGGTCCCGGCGCGGTGCGGAGCTGGTGGACCGACCGACCCCGGGCGTCGATCCTGCTGCCCACCGGGCGCTCGTTCGACGTGCTGGACGTCCCGGAGACGGCCGGCTGCCTGGCGCTCGCCCGGATGGAGCGGATGGACCTCCAGCTCGGCCCGGTGGTGGTCCAGCCCGCCGCGTCCGGGCGGATCGGGCGGCGGCTGCACTTCCTGGTGCTGCCCGGGGCCGCGGCCAGGCTCCCGGAGATGCTCCGCCGGCTCGGCCGGCCGCCGGGCCGGCTGGACCTGGTCGCCCGGGGCGAGGGGGACTGGACGGTCGCCCCGCCGTCCCGGATCGGCTCCCTCGGGTACGCCCAGTGGGCCCGCTCCCCCTCCGCGCTCAACCGCTGGCTGCCGGACGCCGCAGAAGTGATCGGCCCGCTCGCGTACGCCTGCGCCCGCGAGACGCCCTCGGTCCGCGCCGTCCGGGCCGCCCGGCCGACGCCGGTGGGCTGAGTTCCGCCGGTTCCGCCCGGCCCCTCGAACGGCCGCCCTCCGCCGATCGGGTGAGGGTGCGCACCGCGCGACACAACGCGCGCGAGTGACGGGCCTTGTCTCCCACCGGGGACGGGGCCCGTCATACGCATGTCCGGATAAGGCTTCCGTGTACCCGCTGGTCAACGGGAGAAGCCCCTCGTACGAGTGACGGCACTCAAGGATTGCCATGATCGGCCGAGGGGAGGAATTGCGGTGTGTGGGGACTAGGTCGCGGGTTCGAATCCCGCAGGCGGCTCTGTGAAAGCCCCAGGACTCACTCGCCGTGACCTGGGGCTTTTGCCTTTACTG
>NZ_JBIVVI010001052.1:0-3237 GCF_044757675.1 Kitasatospora sp. NPDC091257 | reverse complement strand
CCCACCCCCCGAAGGAGCAGGTCATGAACGACCTCACCGGCAAGACCGTCATCGTCACCGGCGGCGCCCGCGGCCTGGGCGCCGAGGCCGCCCGGCTCGCCGTCGCGTCCGGCGCCCACGTGGTGATCACCGACGTCCTGGAGGAGGACGGCAGGACCATCGCCGCCGAACTCGGCGAGCGGGCGCGGTTCGTACGCCACGACGTGACCTCCGAGGAGGACTGGCAGCGCGTGGTGGACTTCGCGGTGGCGGAGTTCGGCGCCCTGCACGGCCTGGTCAACAACGCGGGGATCTCCACCGGCACGCTGCTCGCGGACGAGAGCGTCGAGCACTTCCGCAAGGTCCTGGACATCAACCTGACCGGCGTGTTCATCGGGATGAAGACCGCCGTCCCGGCGATGCGCGCGGCCGGCGGCGGCTCGATCGTCAACATCTCCTCGGCGGCCGGCCTGATGGGCCTGGCGCTCACCGCCGGCTACGGCGCCTCCAAGTGGGGCGTGCGCGGCCTCAGCAAGATCGGCGCGGTCGAGCTGGGCACCGAGCGGATCCGGGTCAACTCGGTGCACCCGGGCATGACCTACACCCCGATGACCGCCTCGGTCGGCATCCGGCGCGGCGAGGGCAACTACCCCAACACCCCGATGGGCCGGGTCGGCGAGGCGCCCGAGATCGCCGGCGCCGTGGTCTACCTGCTCTCCGACGACTCCTCCTACGTCACCGGCGCCGAGCTGGCGGTGGACGGCGGCTGGACCGCCGGCCCGACCGTCAAGTACGTCATGGGGCAGTGAGCCCCCCGGCCGCCCGGGCCGCCGTGACGCAGCTCATGTCCGGGCCGAGTTCGACCGGCGTCACCCCTGGGGAAGCTTCCGACCGACGGAACGTCATACCCTGGGGAGGTAACGCGTGACGCTCGAACTCGGCCCGCTCAAGCCCGAACCGGCCCCACTGGTCCTCGGCCTGGCACTGTTCTTCCTGCTGCTGTGGGTGCTCGGCCGCCACTTGCTCCCCCGGATCGAACGGGTGCAGTCCGAACGCTGGGAGGCCACCGAGGGTCGCACCGAACGCGCCGAGGCCCTGCTCGCCGAGGCCGAGGCCACCCGGGAGGCCCGCCTGCGGGAGCTGGCCGAGGCCCGCCACGAGGCGGCCCGGATCCGGGAGGAGTACGCCGAGCGCGGCGCGGCGGCGATGGTCGCGGCCCGCGCGGAGGGCATTCGCGACCGGGACGAACTGCTCGCCACCGGCCGCGCCCGGATCGCCGCCGACCGGGCCGAGGCGGCCCGCCTGCTGCGACAGGACGTCGGCGAGCTGGCCGTCGCCCTGGCCGGCCGGGTGATCGGCGAGCCGGTGGACGCCGTCGCCGCACAGCGCCGCACGGTGGAGCGCTTCTTCGAGGCGAACTAGCGGAACCGGCCGGCTCTCGTCAGCCCGCCGTCAGCCCCTCGTCAGCCCCTCGTCAGCTCCTCGACCAGCGCGCGGTACACCGCGAAGGCCGGCTTGGGCGTGTAGTCGTCGCGCATCAGGCCGAAGTGCGGGAACAGCCCGGCGCCCGCACTGTCCGCGTCCCGCAGGGCGAAGAACGCGTAGCCGGTGACATTGAGTTCGGTGGCGAGCCCGGCGACCGTCCGGACCACCTCCGCCACCACCCCGGCCTGCCGCGCCTCGCTCCGCCCGGGGCCGGTGGGCCAGCCGTTCTCGCAGATCCGCAGCGGAACACCGGGCCCGATCCCGGCTCCGGGCAGCATGTCCCGGCGGAAGCCGGTGAGCACCGCCCGTACCGCGTCGGCGAGTCGACCGGGTGGGACGGGACGGAAGACGTCCGGGAAGAAGTCCAGGCCTACGTAGTCCAGGGCACGGTGGAAGCGCTCGTCGGCGAGCCGGCCGAGCTCGGGCCAGAAGGTGTCCGCGGAGTCGAAGGAAGGCACCGCGTTGAAGCCGACGGCCAGCCGGTCGAATCCCCGGGCCAGCGCCTCCTCCTTCGCCGCGATCACGCCTTCGACCAGCGCCCGGCGGACGTTGGGGATGCTGCCGTCCACGGGCGGGAGGTCCAGGTTGGGCTCCTCGCAGATCTGGAGCAGCCCGAGGCGGTGTCCCTCCGCGCGGACCGTCCGCCGGACGAAGTCCAGCCAGCCCGCCAACTCCCCGCCACGATCCCGGTACTGGACCACCAGGTCGAGCCGGCGTCCCTCGACGGCGTACTGCTCGGGCCGCGCGGGGGTGTGCTCGCCGCCCGGGTAGGAGCGGTAGGCGCGGACCAGGAACTCCGCCGCACCGCCCTGGAGTTCGCGCAGGGCGGCGGTGATCCGGGCCGGGTCGTCGGGGCGGACGGGCGCGATCACGCCGGTGTCGTCACCGGCCAGTCCGCCGGGGTAGATGCCGAAGGTGAAGGTCATGCCGCCACCGTAGCGGATATTTTTGGTGTCACTGCAACTTTGAAGTGACACCATGCACTGCGGATAGGATCCGGCCATGGGACTTCGCGAACTCAAGAAGCAGCAGACCCGGGAGCTGCTCTCCGACACCGCCATGGGCCTGTTCGCCGAACGCGGCTTCGACCGGGTCACGGTGGTCGAGGTGGCCCGGGCCGCCGGGGTCTCGCCGAACACGGTCTTCAACTACTTCCCCACCAAGGAGGACCTGTTCTTCGACCGGCAGGAGGAAGTCGTCGCCCACCTGGCCGGGGTGGTCCGGCGCCGCCCCGCGGGCAGCTCGGCCGTGGACGCCGTCCGGGCCGACCTGCTGGCGGCCTTCGCGAGCGGGGAGCCGACGGTCGGACTGCATCCGGGGATGGCGGCGTTCTGGCGGATCGTCGAGGACAGCGCCGCACTCCGGGCCCGGCTGCTGGAGCTCGGCGAACGGGCCGAGGCGGCGCTCGCGGCCGCCCTGGCCGAGGAGTCGGGAGCCGCGCCGGAGGACCCGCTCCCCCGGATCGTGGCCGGAGCCGTCACGGGGGCCCACCGGGCGGTGCTCGGCGAGATCCGGCGGGCCATGGTGGCCGGGGAGCCGGCCGAAGCCGTGCGGGCCCGGGTCGAGGCGGCGGTCGACCGGGCCTTCGGCCTGCTCGCCTCGGGCCTCGCCCACTACCCGTCCGAGCGGTAGGCGGCCGGGGCCGGGGAACGGCGCGCCGGAGGAAACGGGAGACGCGGACAGTGGATACAACTGATCGCATCCTCGGCATGCTGACCGCACAGCTTGTTCGAGATGCGACGAAGGAGAAGGTCATGCGTCGAATTGCGGCTC
>NZ_JBIVVI010001051.1:0-3238 GCF_044757675.1 Kitasatospora sp. NPDC091257 | reverse complement strand
GGAAGGGGCCCTTTGTGCATGCCCCGTGACGCTCCGAACCCAATGTGGTTCAGGGGATGACGCGACCGATGTCGTTGTCTCGCTGATGGATCTGTTCAATCTCACCCCAGGGTGGCGGACCACCCAAACGCCAGGGGACTTGCTTCGCGTCTGACGCGTGGATCGATCGCCTGGCGGCGGTGACGAACTCCCGTTGTGCAGCGTCGAGTTTCGTATGAATCTGACGAAGCATCGCCATGTCCTTTGGCTCCCCGAACGGGAAGGCACTGAACTCTCCTACGACTGAGGCGAGTTGCTCCGCAGCGATCCCCATATCGGTATCGGCTACCAGGCTGACCGACACCAAGGCGGCCTGCACAACCCGGAAGCCTCGCTCACGGCCGGTGAACGAGGCGAGGAGCAGTTGGCCGCCGCCTGCGGTGTCCTGGCCGAAGCGGCGGCGGCCGGGTCTTGTGGGGCGTGGGGGATCGCGACGTGGAATCCGCGCGCCGTCGCCACGCTCGATGCCCCGCTTCCGGTCGCGCCGGACGTCCTGATGGTCAGATCCGGGCTGCTCGTCGGCCCCGAGGTCCTGGCCACTGGTGAAGTCCTGGTCGGCCGTGGTGGTGCCGGAGGCGACAGCGATCACGCCGGCTCCAGAATCCTAAGCACGTCACCTGCACCCTTGCGGCTGTACCGCGACGAGTCATAGACCCACAAGCAGTCCGACTCGCCGTCGAGAAGCGCCTGTACCGCCTCGTCGAAATCCGGACGCTTGACCCCGGCCTCGTAAGCGGACAGGTTCTCGCGGAAGACGCGGCGGATCGTGTAACCGTGCCGCTTGCCCCAGGCCCGCCCCTGGCTCTCCTGCGACTTCAACGACAGGATGTCTCGCGTGGTGGTTCCCCGGACCACCTGGGACTTCCGAAGGAGAAGATCCAGGTACCTCACCCTGCTCGCCATGGCCCCACACTCCGATCAGCAGAGCGCGTCCGCATCCAGAGGTGGAACCTGACTACGCGCTCTGGGGCGGCTACTGCGCCACCATCGCGCAGGCGCTGCGCAGCTGGTACGGCTTCTCCGACGAGGCCTGCGCGTTCTTCGGCTTCTTCGCCCAGCCCGCGCCCGAGCTGGAGCAGCAGGCCGCCGACGCCCTGGGCCCGGATCGACTGGACGGGCCGACCCTGGCCGCCGCACACGAGTACGGGCTGCTGCTCCAGGCCTACGAGCACCTGGTCTGGGACATCCTGGGCGTCATCGGCGCCTGAGCCCGGATCGCCCCGGGCCCGCGGGGCCTCAGGCCTGCCAGTGCGGCTTCCCGCTGACCATCCGGCAGTAGATCACCCGGCCGCCGGCCTCGTGGGTGCTCTTGCCCAGGTCCGCGGTGCGGCAGAACTGCCCGGCCTCGTAGCAGTTGCCCGCGGCCGAGCGGATGTCGCACCCGGCGCCGGCCGCCGCCGGAGGCTCCGGGTCGGTCGGCGGCTGGGCGGTGGTCACCTTCGGCTGCGGCGCCTTGGTGGCGGGTGGCTGCGCGGGGGCGCTCGGCTGGGCCGGAGGCGCGACCGGCGGGGGCGTGGCCACCGGCGCCGCGGGGGCCGGCTGGGCCGGCGGGCTGCTGACCGGGGCCGGGGCGGCGGGCGCCGCCGGCGGGGTGGTCACCGCGGTCGTGGTGGTGGCGACGGTCGGTGTGGCCGAGGCCGTGGCACCGCCGTCGGCCGCCGACGGGTCGCACCCGGTCAGTGCCAGACCGACGGTGAGGACGAGTCCGGCGAATCCGGCCAGGCCGGCCCGACGGCGACCGGCTATCCGTGAAGGCATGGGAGGAGAACGCTCCGTTCCGTATGGATGAGTCGTGCGATTCAAGCAGGAACCGCACACGCACCGTCCACCGAACCCCCACTCGTTGGCAGATCGAGACCTTCCGGCCACCGGCCGAGCGCATCGGGCGAAACACGGCAGCCGAAGACAGCAGCAGGAGAACCCGGCCGAACGCCGCGGCCGCCCGGCCGGCCCGCCGATCGACCGTCAGCGCAGCCCCGCCGTCCGGCGCTCGAACACCTCGGGGCGGGCGGTCTCCAGCGCCGTGGAGACCGCGCCGAGGAGCACCGCCTCCTCCCCCAGCAGGCTCGGCGCGAGCGTCGGACGCATCGGGGCGAGCCGGTGCAGGGCCTGCTCCAGCGGTTCCAGGAGCAGGTCGGCGCTGCTGCCGATCCCGCCGCCCAGCACCACCAGGTCCGGGTCCAGGACGGCCGACAGCACGGCCACCGCGTAGGCGAGCCGCTCGGCCTCCCGCTCCACCGCCCGGACCGCCGCGGGCTCCCCGGCCCGGGCCCGCTCGAACACCTGCTTCGCCGTCAGCTGCCGCGCGGCGGACTCCCCGTCCAGCCCGAAGTCCCGGGCGGCACGCACCACGGCGTCCGCGGCGGCGTCCTGCTCGATGGTCGCGCCCGGCTCGCCGGACCGCCCGGGCAGCGGGACCAGGCCGATCTCGCCCAGCGCGCCGTGCGCGCCGAGCAGCAGCTCGCCGTCCTTCACCACGCCCAGCCCGAGGCCGGTGCCGACCAGCAGGTACGCGAACATCCGGCTGCCCCGGCCGGCACCCAGGGTGTACTCGCCGAGCGCCGCCAGGTTGGCGTCGTTGGCCACCGAGACGGCCGTTCCCAGGCCCTCCCCTATCCGGTCGAACAGTCCCGGCCTGCCCCAGCCGGGCAGGCTGCTGGCGTAGCGCACCCCGCGCCGCTGCTCGTCCCACACCCCCGGGGTGCCGATCACCGCGTGCACGATGTCCCCGGCGGCCAGGCCCGCCTCGGCGATCGCCTCGTGCGCGGCGGCGACCACGGCGTCCGCGACGGCGTTCGCCGAGCGGCCCCGGTTGGCGACGTCCCGGCGGGCGATCACCGTCCCGGCCAGGTCGGCCACCGCCACCCGCAGCCGGGCCCGGCCGATGTCCACGCCGAGCACGTGCCCGGCCGTCGGGTCGACCTCGTACAGCACGGCGGTGCGGCCCCGCTCGGGGGCCAGTCGCCCGGCCTCCCGGACCAGGCCCGCCCGCTCCAGCTCGGCCAGGGCGGCCGAGACCGTCGGCTTGGACAGCCCGGTGTCCCGGGCCAGCTGGGCGCGCGAGGAGCCGCCGCCCGTGCGCAGCAGCTCCAGCAGGAGCCACTCGTTGTTGCTGCGCAGCCGCTGCCGGTTCCACGGCACCCCGGGGGCCCCGGCCGCCGGGCGACTGGTCGGCTGGTGGGGGCTCATCGGGTTCCTC
>NZ_JBIVVI010001050.1:0-3238 GCF_044757675.1 Kitasatospora sp. NPDC091257 | reverse complement strand
GGGGCCGGCGGGGCGGTGGGCAACGGGTGCTCGCCACTGTCCTGGGCCCGGGCGGCGCGGGACTGGCGCTGGAAGGCGCCGATCGCCGCACCCGAGCGCCGCACCGGGCAGTCGGTGCGCTCGACCAGGCCCGCGGGCGGGGCGGCGGTCCCGGCGGCGGGCCGCTCGACCCACGGCGACCGCTCCGGCGGGGGCACCCGCAGCTCGGCCGCCAGGCTGGCCTGCCGGACGCGCTGCGGCAGCGGGGCCTGGTCGCCCTCGGCCGGGCTGAACGGCACCGAGGTCCGGTACTCGCGGCGCTGCCGGCGCTCGGCCAGCCGGTAGTGGTCGGCCGGGCGGTACTGCTCGTCGGCGTACGGGGCCTCGGCCTCGGTGACCCTGGCGTAGGCGATGTCCGGGTAGGCCGGGACGTCCAGGGCGGGTGCCGGATCGGCCGGGGAGCTGTGCTCGATCGGCTGCTCCGGCCGGACCGACGGCCCGGAGGAGTGGGACGGCTCGGAGCCGAAGGCCTGCCCGGACTCGAAGGGCTGCCCGGACCCGTACGGCTGGTAGGGCTGCTCCTGCGGGAAGGGCTGTTCGGGCTGGTAGGGCTGCTCCTGCGGGAACGGCTGCTCCTGCGGGAACGGCTGCCCGTGCGGGAACGGCTGTCCCTGCGGGAACGGCGCCTCCGGCAGCGGGATCTCGTGGACGGTGGCTTCCGGCTCGGCCCCGGCGGTCGTCCCGGCGGTCGTCTCCGCGCCCGTATCGACACTCGCCCCGGTGTCCGCCCCGACGCCCGTCGAGGAGAGCGGCAGCGGCAGCGGCACCGGAGCGGCCTGCGGGACGAAGCCGCCCTGGCCGAAGGAGTCCTGGCCGAAGGAGTCCACCGGCGCGACCGGCGGACCGGCCGGCACCGGGGCGGGCGTCTCGTCGGAGGCCGAGCGCACGGCCCGGCGCGAGCGGCGCACCAGCGGGATGGGCTCGGTGGCCGTGCCGCCGGCGCCGTCCGGCAGCCCGGTGTCGCCCTCGATGACCAGCTCGTCCGGGACGAGCACGACCGCCCGGGTGCCGCCGAAGGCGGACGGGCGGAACTCGATCCTCAGCCCGTGCAGGGCGGCCAGCCGGGAGACCACGTGGAAGCCGAGGCGGATGTCGTCGGCCCGGGCCAGCACGTCGGTGCGCGGCGGGCGGCTCATCAGCTCGTTGGCGGCGTCGTACTGCTCCGGGTCCATGCCCAGGCCCCGGTCCTCGATCTCGATCGCGAGCCCACGGCCGACCACGGCGGCGCGCACCTCGACCGGCGTGGGCGGCTTGGAGAAGGTGGTGGCGTTCTCCATCAGCTCGGCGAGCACGTGCGCCACCGGGCCGACGGCCCGTTCGGACAGCCACGGGTCGCCCTCGATGTCGATCGAGATCCGGCGGTAGTCCTGCACCTCGCCCTGCGCGGCGCGCAGCACGTCCAGCAGCGGGACGGGCTTGCGCCAGCGCCGCTGCGGCTGGCCGCCGGCCATGATGACGAGGTTCTCCTCGTACCGGCGCAGGCGGGCGGTGAGGTGGTCGAGGTCGAAGAGGCCCTCCAGGACCTCCGGGTCGTCGTGCTTGCGCTCCAGTTCGTCCAGCTTGCGCAGCTGGCGGCCGATCAGCAGCTGGGTGCGGCGGGCGATGCGCTGGAGCAGCCGCTCGAAGCCGCGGTGCTGCTCGGCCTGGCCGACGGCGGACTCCAGGGCGGCGGAGCGGGCCAGGTTGAGCGCCTGGCCGAGCCGGGCCAGCTCGTCGGTGCCGTTGCCGTGCGGGCCGGCCGTGATGGTGCGGGTCTCGGCCTCGACGTCCACCTGCTCGCCGCGGCCGAGGCGCTCGACCACCTCGGGCAGGGTGCGCCGCATCTCCTCGGCCTGGGTGTGCAGGTCCTTGATGCGGCGGCGCAGCGAGCGGCTCAGGCGCCAGGAGGCGATGACGACCGCGACGACCGTGATCAGGCCGATGACGGTGGTCAGCACGACCCGGGTGAGCATGCCGATGATGGCGCTCTTGGCGACCTCGATGATGCCGTTGGTGCGGTCCTCGATGGCCTTGACCAGTGGCGGGTTGAGCCCGTCGAGGGCCTGGCGCCACTGGTCCTGGGTGGCCGGGAGCCTGACGGTGCCGGCGGCGTCGGCGGCGGTGGGCTTGAGCAGGGCCTGCTCGACGGCGGCCTTGGCCTGCCAGGACGGGCTGTTGACCAGGTCGCGCCAGGCCGGTGCTTCGGCGTCCGGGATGTACGGCAGGACCTGGACGTTGAGCAGGTGGTCCTGCGCGCCGATCAGCTGCTGGACCTGCTGGTAGTCGGTGGCGGACAGCCGCCCGGTGGGCCAGCCGCGGGCCAGGACGGCGTCCTCGCGGGAGATCATCTCCTTGGCCCAGAAGGAGTTGACCAGGGTCTTGGAGAGCCAGGTGACCTCGCCGGTGTCGACCCGGCTGAGCGTGGTGAACAGCCGCAGGTCGACGCTGATCAGGTCGGTGTAGTAGGCGAAGACGCTCTGCTGGTCGGTGGTGGCGCGGTCGACGGCGGCACGCTGTTCGGCCAGCTTGCCCATGGCCTGGCGGGCCTCGGCGACGGCGGAGCGGACCTCGGCGGGGGCGTTGTCGGCGGTCGCCCCGGAGAGGGTCTGGAACTGCCGCACCGCGTCGTCGGTCAGCTGGCGCTGGCGGCGCAGCTGGTCGGCGTTGGAGCCGGGCCGGGCGAGCGCCTCGGCGCTGAGCCGGCGCTCCTCCTGGAGGTTGTAGTAGACGATGTTGGACGGTTGGCCGGCCTTCTGCGCGACGGTGGCCTGGTCGGCCAGTCGCTGGAAGTCGGCGATGGTCTCACCGCTGGTCACGGCCCAGAGGGCGGCCAGGGCGATGCTGGGGACGACGGCCAGGACGAGCAGCGCCGTCCGCAGGGACAGGCGTGGACGCCTGCGGGGGCCCTTCGGCGTCGGGGGCCGCCGATTCGCACGCGCGCGCAGAGCTGACTCCTTGGGACTGGCGGCCGGCCGGTGAGGGGCGGGCCGTCCGGGCACGGTTTTTTGACGAAGCGATACTAGTCATACCGTGTGATTGGAGTGAAAAACCGTTCGCTGCCTGGGCCGTGCTTGCACACGCGGTGAACACAGGGTCACTCGCCCGTTGACGGTGCGTATGCGGAGGGGGTGGTTCCGGGCCTGCTCGACACAGTGTCGGCGCGGCGCCCGGCCGGCGGGTGGCCGGGGTGTGAAAACTGTGTGACGCCCCGTCGTGCGGC
>NZ_JBIVVI010001049.1:0-3240 GCF_044757675.1 Kitasatospora sp. NPDC091257 | reverse complement strand
GGTGGAGGGGGTGCACGGGCCGCGCACCCTGGAGGTGCTGCTGGTCACGGCGGCGGAACGGGACGCCGGGTAGGGCGTGTCACCGCGGCCTGAGCTCCAGGGTGCAGCACTTCGCCCCGCCACCGCCCTTCAGCAGCTCCGAGACGTCCACCGGGACCGGCTGGTAGCCGTGCTCGGCCAGGCGGCCGGCCAGGTTCTTGGCCGCCTCCGGCAGCAGCACGCGGCGACCGTCCGAGACCGCGTTGAGCCCGAACACCTCGGCGTCGGCCCGGTCGGCGAGGACCGCGTCCGGGTACAGCGCGCGCAGCACCGAGCGGCTGTCGGCGTCGAACGCCTCCGGGTAGTACATGACGTGGTCGTCGGCGAGCACCGCCAGTGCGGTGTCCAGGTGGTAGAAGCGCGGGTCGACCAGGGTCAGGCTGACCACCGGGACGCCGAACAGCTCCCCGGCCTCGGCGTGCGCGGCGCGCGAGGTGCGGAAGCCCGTCCCGGCGAGCACCCGGCGGCCCACCACCAGGTGGTCGCCCTCGCCCTCGTTGACATGCCCGGCCCGGCGCACCTCGCGGTAGCCGTGCTCGCGGAACCAGACCAGGTAGGCGTCCGACTCGGCGGCCCGCTCCGGGTGGCGGAAGGTGGCGACCAGGGCCCGGCCGTCCAGCACCGTGGCGCCGTTGGCGGCGTACACCATGTCGGGCAGGCCGGGCACCGGGTCGATCAGCTCGACGGTGTGGCCGAGCCGGCGGTACGTCCAGTAGAGCCGCTCCCACTGGCGCAGGGCGAGCGCGGTGTCGGTGGGCTGGGACGGGTCCATCCACGGGTTGATCGCGTAGTCCACGGTGAAGTGCGTCGGCCGGCACATCAGGTAGCGCCGCGGCCGGGCCTGGCGCTCCGGTGTCTGCGTGAGCATGACTCAACCATCCTTGGATCGCGGGGAGTTCGTCGCACGGAGTTCGGGGTTCGCGAGGCCGAACACCTTCGTTCCCAAGGCGGCTGCCCCGGCGGAACCGTTCGCACACCCGGGCGGGCGCTCCCGGCGGTCGCACGCCCCCGCGCACCCGGCGCAGGCACCGGCGCACCGGCCCTCCGGCGCCCGCGGGCGGGCCGCGCCGCCCGCGAACCCCGGCCGCCGCAGCGAGCCGCCCTGCCCGTGGACCCCGGCTACCAGCGGACCGCGCCGAAGTCCACCGGCCCGGGCCGCAGCTCCCGGCACCGCTCCGCCAGCGCCCGCAGCCGGCGGTCCGCCTCCTCGGCGGACATCCGGCGCCGCCCGCCGTGGCCGGGCAGCAGCCACTCGAAGCGCAGTACGCCGAGGCCGCGCCGCAGCGAGGCGGCGAGCTCCTCGATCGAGTACCAGGTCACCGATTCCGCCACCTCGATGTCCCCGGTGGTGCGGGACCAGTACAGGCTGTCGCCGCTGAAGCAGTACCGCTGGTCCGCGAGGTAGAGCACGCTGCCCCGGGTGTGGCCGGGGAACGGGTGGGCGACCAGGCCGGGCGAGACCTCCGTCGGCCCGGTGCCGCGCAGCACCCGGTCGGCGTCGGGCGCGGCCTCCAGGTCGCCCTCGTGGATCCAGAGCCGGGCCCCGAGGCGGTCGGCGTACGCCCGGCCGTGCGCGGCGTGGTCGCGGTGGGTGAGCAGGACGTCGGTGACCGGGCCGAGCGCGGCGTACCGGGCGGCCAGGGCCTCGCTGTAGCGCGGCGTGTCGACCATCACCCAGCCGGTCGGGCGGCGGCAGAGGTAGGAGTTGGCGCCCGCGATGCGGCGGGAGTTGTGGCCGAGCAGCAGCAGGTCGTCGGCGAGGGCCAGCGGGAACGGGTCCTCGGCCGGGTCCAGCGGCCCGGTGCCGGGGCGGATGGAGCGGGTCGGGCAGGCGTGGGCGGCGGCCAGCAGCTGTCGGCGCTCGGCCGCGTCGCGCGGCTGGCGGACCAGCTCGGAGCGGCCCTCGTGCTCGCGGACCAGGCCGGGCGCGAGCTGCCGGGCGACGTCGCAGTTGGTGCAGCGGTCGTCGATGGACCAGTTCTCGGGCGGGCCGGAGCGCAGGTCGGTGGTCATGGATGCCTTCCCCCAGGAGGACTGCGGCCGGAGCCGGCCGCTCCCTTCGAGCATCCGCCGGACGGGCCGGAAAGCGGAAGGGGGTGCCGATCTTGCGCTCTCCGGGGACCGGGTCTCTGCGGGCGGAGGCGCCCGGTGCGGGTACGTGGCCCATCTCACGTGCCGCCGGGGTCACCTACGGTGGCGTAGGTCACTTGATTGGGTGAACTATCTCTTTCATGCCGAATCTCCAGGAGACCCTTGACCTCGATTCGTACGCCGCCCTCGGGGACAGCTTCACCGAGGGTCTGAACGACCCCGGCATCGATGGCAGGTTCGCCGGCTGGGCCGACCGGCTCGCCGGAATCCTCGCCGACGGACGCCCGCCGGGCGACTTCCGCTACGCCAACCTCGCCGTGCGCGGCCGGCTGCTGGACCAGATCACCGCCGAGCAGGTGCCGCAGGTCCGCCGCCTCCAGCCCGACCTGGTCACCTTCTGCGCGGGCGGCAACGACATCCTCCGGCCGGGCAGCGACCCGGACGAGGTGGCCGGACGCTTCGAGGCCGCCGTCGTCCAGCTCACCGAGAACGCCGGGACGGTGCTGGTCTGCACCGGCTTCGACACCAAGGACGTGCCGCTGCTGAAGCACCTGCGCGGCAAGATCGCCACCTACAACGGACACGTGCGCGCCGTCGCCGACCGCAACGGCTGCCAGGTGGCCGACCTGTGGTCGCTGCGCGCGGTGCAGGACCGCCGCGCGTGGAGCGAGGACCGCCTGCACCTGTCCCCCGAGGGCCACCAGCGGGTCGCCCTGCTGGCCGCCCGCTCGCTGGGCCTGCGCACCGCGCAGGACCCGGAGGCCCCGTGGCCGGACGCCCGCGTGCTCACCCCGGCCGGCCAGCGGCGGGAGAACATCCAGTGGGCCCGCGAGCACCTGCTGCCCTGGGTCGGCCGGCGCCTGCGCGGCGAGTCCTCGGGCGACCATGTCGAGCCCAAGCGGCCGGAGCTGCTTCCGCTCTGACGGTCCGTCGGCTCACTCCGCCGGATGGCTGCACCGAACGGCTCCGCCGACCGCTGCGACTCGGGAGGTCCGCAGCAGCCGGTGGAGCGCTCCGGCACAGCCCGCGCCGACCAGGTACCAGAACAGGTCCGGCGGGTTGAAGGTCGAGCCCAGCACCAGCCGGGCCAGGACGCTGTGCCGCCCCCAG
>NZ_JBIVVI010001048.1:0-3246 GCF_044757675.1 Kitasatospora sp. NPDC091257 | reverse complement strand
GGCCGGAGCAGTGCGGCGACCCGGCGCGGGACCGGGCCGGAGTGGGCGGTGGCGACCGTCCGGGGGCGGGCCGGCCAGGAGGAACGGCTCGCGGCCAGGGCCGCCCGGCCGACCGCGCGGGCGGTCACGGCGCGGTCGCCGACCCGGGCCGCCGCGACCTCGTCGGCCCAGCGCTCCAGGTGGTACCCGAGGGGTGCGCGCAGCGGGCGCAGTGCCGGATGGACGTCGGCGGCGTGCTCGGCGAGGGCGAGGAAGAGGTGGTGGCGGGCGGTCAGGTGGGCCCGTTCGTGGGCGAGCAGGGCGGAGCGCTCGGGGCCGTCGAGGGCGCGCAGCATGCCGGAGGTGACCACGATCCGGCCGGGCTCGCCCGGTCGGCCGGGGCGGCCCAGGCGGCCGGGCAGGGCGAAGGCGTCGGCGCAGTCGTCGTCCAGCACGGTGAGCGGGTGGTCGGCGGGCCGGAACAGCGCGGCGGGCCGCAGGAGGGCGACCGGCCGCAGCCGGGCGGCGAGCCGGGTGAGCGCGGGCGGCCACGCCGAGGGGCGTGACCGGCGCACGGAGGCGCGCGGGGGGCGCATGTCCGAATGCTGGGCAGGGGAGGGGGCGCGGCCCGGCCGGTGGGCGCCCGTCCGGTCCGTCCGGTCCGTCCGGTCCGTACGGTGGCGGTCGGTGCGGTCGGTGCGGTCGGTGCGGTCGGTGCGGTCGGTGCGGTCGGTGCCGCTGGCGGCGCCGGCGCCGTCGGTGGGTCGGCCGGGGTGGTCGTGGGCCGGGAGCGCGGCCCGGGCGGTGCGCAGCTCCCGCTGCCGCCGGTGGACGGTGCGCGCCGCCAGTGCGCCGAGCCCGAGCAGCGCCAGGGCGGCGAGCGCGGCCGCGAACGGCGCGGCGGGCGAGGCCGCGGTGAGCCAGGGCAGCGAGAGGTGGCCGAGGGCGGCGACGGGCGGGAGCTGGAGCAGCCCGTCGGCGGCGAGCAGGCCGAGCGAGCAGAGCGTGCCGCCGGCCAGTACGGCGGTGGTCGCGGCCAGCATCCAGGCGGCGGCCCGCGGCGGCAGCGCCTCGGCGAGGCGGCGGGCCAGCGGGGCGGCCAGGAAGGGCAGCAGCAGCGGGACCCAGACGGCGAGCATCATCGGCCGGCCGCTCCCGGGGTGCCCGGGCCCGCGGTGTCCGGGCCCGCGGCGCCGGCCCCGGACGCCTCCGCGCCCGGGGCGCCGTCGCCGAGCAGTTCGCGCAGCAGCTGCTCGTCCTCGGTGGAGAGGTCGGAGACGAAGCGGGCCAGCACGGTGGAGCGGTCGGCCTCGCGGCCGAGCTCGGTGTGCATCCGGCGGGCGGCGAGCCCCGCGGTGTCCTGGACGGTCGGGGTGTAGGCGTAGGCCCGGCCGGCCCGGGTACGCACGACCGTGCCCTTGTCGAACAGTCGGCCGAGGATCGTGGCGATGGTGGTGCGGGCGAGGTCCCCGCCGAGCGCGGCCTGGACGTCCTGCGGCGTCATCGGCTGCCGGGCGGACCAGAGGGCGGCCAGCACCTCGGCCTCCAGCTCCCCGGCGGGCCGGCGGGCGGACGGTACGTCGGGCATGGCGGCGCTTCCTCCAAGTATCGTCTACAGTCATGTAGACCGTCTACGCAACTGTAGACGGTCCGGGCGGGTTCCGATGCGAACCGCCCCCCAACGTACGGGAGGTCCGTCGGCCTTGCTCCAGTTCCTCGCCGATCCGGCCGTTCACCTCGCGGTGAACCCGCTGGACGCGTCCTCACTGCTCGCCGCCTTCGGTGCGCTCGGCATCGCCGTGGTGCTGTTCGCCGAGACCGGCCTGCTGGTGGGCTTCTTCCTGCCCGGTGACTCGCTGCTGTTCACCGCCGGACTGCTCTGCGTCCCCGGCGCCACCAAGGGCCCGCAGCTGCACCTGTGGCAGGTGCTGCCCGCCGCCCTGGTCGGCGCGCTCGTCGGAGCCCAGGTCGGCTACCTGATCGGCCGCCGCGGCGGCCGGGCGCTGCTGGCCCGGACCCGGGGCAAGAGCCTGCTGGAGGGCGTGGCGCGGGCCGAGGAGCTGCTGACCAAGTACGGGCACGGCAAGGCGATCGTGCTCGCCCGGTTCATCCCGGTGGTCCGAACGGTGCTGAATCCGCTCTGCGGCGTACTCGACGTGCCGGTCCGCTCGTTCACCCTCTGGCAGGTGCTCGGCGGCGTGGTCTGGACGGTCGGCGTGGTGCTCGCCGGGTACGGGCTCGGCTCGTCCGTCCCCAGCATCGACCGATATCTGCTGCCCATCATCGGTCTGGTAGTAGTTGTCTCCGTGCTCCCCATTGTTCTCGAACTGTTCCGCGCCCGTAAGGCGCGACGTCACGGAGGTGACATGTGACGCCATCCCGGGCGCTCGCCGTGTACGACGGCAGCGGAATCGACGGCGGCCTGTACACCCGGGTCAACGGCTGGGCGCAGTCGGCCCCGCACTGGCTGGACGAGGTGATCAAGGTCTGGTCGGCGCTCGGCCTCGGACTGTTCGCGGTCTTCATGCTCCTCGCGTGGTGGCGGGCGCGCGGCGCGGACTCGGCCGTGATGGCCAGGGTGCTCGCCTCGCCGGTGATCGTGGTCGTCGCGTACGGCGTCAACTCGGTGTTCAAGGGCGCGGTCGAGGAGCTCCGGCCGTGCGCCCAGATCCCCGGCAGCGTCGCGCTGGAGACCTGCCCGGGCACCGGGGACTGGTCCTTCCCGAGCAACCACTCGGTGATCGCCTTCGCCGCCGCGGCCGCGCTCTGGTTCGTCGACCGGCGGCTCGGCTGGGTGGCCGGCCTGTTCGCGGCGCTGATGGCCGCCTCCCGGGTCTGGGTCGGCGTGCACTACCCGCACGACGTGGCGGTGGGCGCGCTGGTCGGGCTGCTGGTCGCGGTGGTGCTGGCGCCGCTCGCCGGGCGCTGCGGACCGCTGGTGGACCGGATGCGGGCGGGTGCGCTGCGGCCGCTGCTCGGGCCGGGCGCGCTGCCCCCGGTCGACCGCGGCTACGCGACGCAGGGGCGCTGACCCCGCCGCCGGCGCCGCCGGGCACTCCGACGCCGCCGCGCGCTCGGACGCCGTTTCCCGGGCCGCCCGCCCCTTGTCCGGTTTCGGACGACGGGTGGAGCATGTGAGCCGGGCGTGGGGCCTCCTCCGGGGGGCGCCCGCCCGGCTCAGTCGTGCTCGGGCGCGCGGGCGCCGGGCGTGCCAGCGGAGGGAGTGCCGAATGCCGTACCGACTCGACATCACGCAGGGGGACTGGC
>NZ_JBIVVI010001047.1:0-3257 GCF_044757675.1 Kitasatospora sp. NPDC091257 | reverse complement strand
CTGGTGGACGCGCTGAGCCACAGCCCCGACAACCCCTTCCGGGACGACCTCGCGCTCTACAACTCGGTGCTGGCCCCGCGCGGGCGATCCCCGCCTCCGGAGAGGAACTGCCGGCCATGGCCTGCGACCTCTGGCTCGTCCCGCTGGTGGACGCGCTGAGCCACAGCCCCGACAACCCCTTCCGGGACGACCTCGCGCTCTACAACTCGGTGCTGGCCTCGCGCGGGCTGCCCGAGGTGCCGGTCTACCGGTTCGTCCCGGGCATCAGCGGCGCGGTCGAGCCGATAGCCGCCTTCGACTACGACTCGCTGCACTTCCTGCGCCGCGCCTACCTGTTGGGCCTCACCGGCCTGGACATCACCCCGGTCGACGCGCTCGGCGGCGACTACGAGCAGTTGCTGGAGATGTTCGAGAGCAGCGCCGAACAGTCGCACCTGGTCTGGCACTTCGACCACGCCGGCGCGTACGTGCCGGTCGAGTTCGCGGTGCCGCTGGTGGACGACACGCTGCTCGCCGCCGGCGGCCCGCTCGGCTCCAGCCACGGGCTGCTGCGCGAACTCCAGGCCGTCGCACCGGCGCTGGGCATCGACCCGCTCAACCCGCCGGACCCGACCCGGCCGCTCGGCCCGACCGGCCTGGAGCAGCCGTTCGGGCCGCCGATCGACGACGTCCACCCCTTCGCCCGGGAGCGGCACGCCTGGTCGGGCCTGTACGCGGCGGCGACCAGGAGCGTCACCCAGGGTTCGATGATCGTCTTCGCCTGACCCCGGGCGGACAGGTTCTAGCGCAGCGGCCCCTCCGGCGGCCGCTGGCGCGGCATGGTGGGCCGGGTGCCCGGCGGCGGCAGCACCCGCACCTGGGCGCCCACCCCGGGCTCGCTGCGCCCGCCCCAGGCCCCGCCGGACTGGGTGGGCAGCTGGGTCATCGAGGCGCGGAACTCCAGCATCCACTCCGAGGTCTCGGAGCGGACCATGTCCGAGACGTCCTCGCAGAACCGTCGCAGCACGCCCAGGCAGCGCTCGGCGGCCTCGCCCGCGGTGCCCTCGGTCGGGCCGAGCACCTCGCGCACGCACTCCGACGCCCAGTCGAACTGGAAGGCCTCCAGGCGGCGTTGCAGGGCCTGGCCGGTGGAGACGTCCCGCATCCAGCCGGAGGTGAGACCGAAGACCCGGTCGGTGGCCAGGCAGGCGGCGGAGAGCGCGAAGCCGACGTAGCCCCAGCCGGTGCCGTGCGCGAAGGCGCCGGCCAGGTCGACCAGCGGGGCGGTCACCCCGCCCACCGCGAAGCCGGCCGCGCCGAACCGCAGCACGCGGGCCCAGCGGCGCTTCCAGACGCGGTCCCGGCGGTACCACTCGATCGCCTCGACCGCCCGCTCCTCGGACCAGCGGTAGAGCTCCTCCAGCCGTTCGGCGGGCTCGCCCCAGTCCCCCAGCGGGAACTGGCGGGTGCTCAGATCGGCCCGCTGGCGGGTGGAGGCCCGTCGGACCACGGCGGCGGCGGGCGGGTCCTCCTCACCGATCTCCTTGCCCCAGGCACTCTCCTCGGGCTGCATTTCCGGCTGGCTCACCTGTGGGGCTCCCTGTGGCGGGCGGACTGCTGGCTCTGTCGGCGCAACGGCTGACGTGGTGTCCGCCGGTGGTTCTCCAACAGCACTTCTTACCGCCAAATGGCTGACCGTGGGGGCGCTTCTCCGCTGATCGTTACCGGTTTCGGCCAACGGAACCCGAGGTGGGCGGGTTGCGGGAGGCGGCGAGATTTCACCCGTCCGAGCGAGGGCCCGGTGACCCGACGTCGTGACCCGACCACCCACCGCCGAACCGGCCCCGTCGGGCTTGGAGGATCCTCCGACATCCTCGGCGTACGGAGCTCCCCCACTGGAGGATCCGACGGGACCGGGGAGCGGCCGGAACAGGCCACCGACTACGCTGCCAGGCGTGAAGGTCCTCGTCATCGGCGGCGGCGCCCGCGAACACGCCCTGTGCCGCTCCCTGTCCCAAGATCCCGCAGTGACCGAACTGCACTGTGCCCCGGGCAACGCCGGGATCGCGCAGGTCGCGACGGTCCACCCGGTCGACCAGCTGGACGGCGCGCAGGTCGCCGCGCTGGCCGGCCGGCTCGGTGCCGCCCTGGTGGTGGTCGGCCCGGAGGCCCCGCTGGTGGCCGGCGTCGCGGACGCCGTGCGCGCGGCCGGCGTCCCGGTGTTCGGTCCGTCCGCCGCGGCCGCCGAACTGGAGGGCTCGAAGGCCTTCGCCAAGGATGTGATGGCCGCGGCCGGCGTCCCCACCGCCCGGTCCTACGTCTGCACCACCGCGGCCGAGGCCGCCGAGGCGCTGGACGCCTTCGGCGCCCCGTACGTGGTCAAGGACGACGGCCTGGCCGCCGGCAAGGGCGTCGTGGTCACCTCCGACCGCGAGGCCGCGCTGGCGCACGCCGCCGGCTGCGAGCGCGTGGTCATCGAGGAGTACCTGGACGGCCCCGAGGTCTCGCTGTTCGCGATCACCGACGGCACCACCGTCGTCCCGCTCCAGCCCGCCCAGGACTTCAAGCGCGCGCTGGACGGCGACGAGGGCCCGAACACCGGCGGCATGGGCGCCTACTCCCCGCTGCCGTGGGCGCCCGCCGGGCTGGTCGAGGAGGTCCTGGAGACCGTCCTCCAGCCGACCGTGGACGAGCTGCGCCGCCGCGGCACCGAGTTCTCCGGCCTGCTGTACGCGGGCCTGGCGCTCACCTCGCGCGGCACCCGGGTGATCGAGTTCAACGCCCGCTTCGGCGACCCGGAGACCCAGGTCGTGCTGGCCCGGCTGCGCACCCCGCTGGCGGGCGTGCTGCTCGCCTCCGCCACCGGAAGCCTGGACCAGCTGGAGCCGCTGCGCTGGGACGAGGGCGCGGCCGTCACCGTGGTCGTCGCCTCCGAGGGCTACCCGGACGCCCCGCGCACCGGCGACCCGATCGAGGGCCTGGCCGAGGCGGAGGCGGACGGCACCGCGTTCGTGCTGCACGCCGGGACGAAGGCGGACGAGGACGGCCGGGTGCTGAGCGCCGGCGGCCGCGTCCTGTCGGTCACCGCGACCGGCACCGACCTGGCCGAGGCGCGCGAGCGCGCGTACGCCGCGGTGGACCGGATCTCCCTCAAGGGCGGCCAGCACCGCACCGACATCGCGCTGAAGGCGGCCACCGCCTGAGCCCCCCGCCCGCTCCGCCCGCGGCCCCCGTGCGAACCGCTCGCACGGGGGCCGCGGTGCGTGCCACCGAGGTAG
>NZ_JBIVVI010001046.1:0-3260 GCF_044757675.1 Kitasatospora sp. NPDC091257 | reverse complement strand
CCACCCCGGCCGGTCGGGCTTCCGACCGGCCGACCACCCCCGCACGCCCCGAACCGCCGGCGTGCCCCCCCGAACCGAGGAGCTGTTCCCATGCGCTCGCGCACCCTGATCCGTACCGCCGCCGTCCTCGCGGCGGTGGCCGGCCTGGCGGGCGGCACCGCCGCGGCCGCCCCCGTCCACGACAGCGGCCACCACGACTCCGCACGCGACTGGCCGCAGCGCCTGATCGACCGTTCGCCCGGCCTCGTCCAGCCGAAGGCGCTCACCGCGGACCGCTCGATCGGCGCCCGGCGCGCCGCCCAGGAGGTCCACCTGGCCCAGCAGTTGTACACGTTCTGGAACACCGGGCAGCAGCGCTACCTGGACGCGGCGATCAGCCCGCAGTTCCGGGACAACACGCTGCCGCCGGGCCGCCCGCAGGGCCCCGCCGGGCCGGCCTTCGCCTCGACGAACTTCCGCGCCGCGGTGCCGGACCTGACCTGCGAGCTGTCCGACCTCCTGATCAGCGGTGACAGGATCACCGCCCGACTGGTCTTCCGCGGCCACTTCACCGGCACCTTCGACGGCGTGCGGGGGCAGGGCCAGAACATCGAGTTCAACGCCATCGACATCCAGCACGTCGGGACCGACCGGATCACCGAGGACTGGCACATCGAGGACAACGCGACCCTGCTGGCCCAGCTGGGCGTCCGGGCCTGAGGCCGTGCCGGGCCCACGCGGCCCTGCGGGCGGTAGCCGGGCGAAGGCCGTCACCACGTCGGTGAACTCGACCTGCGGCTCGTCCGCCAGGAGTTCCGGGAAGCGCGCCAGCAGGTCGGTCACGTAGGAGGAGGCGACGTGGGCCTCGCGCGCCCGTCCTCCCCCGCTCTCACCACGGCCGCGCCCCGGTCACGGGCGCTCGGCGGCCACCGACGGTACCCGCCCGGCCGTCGGCCGTCACCCGGGTGCCGGGCCGTGGTGGCGGCGCCGCCCGGCGGCCAGCACCGTGGTCGGGGGGCGACGATCCGCAGGACGGCCGGCCAGGGACGGTGCAGATGAACACGAACGACTCCGCTCCCCGCGTCGTGGTCGGCGTCGACGGCTCGCCGTCGTCGTACGCCGCGCTGCGCTGGGCGGCCCGGCACGCCACGCTGATCGGCGGCGTGGTGGACGCGGTCGGCGCCTGGGAACCCCCCAGCCACTTCGGCTGGTCGGCGCCCGTGGTCGACAGCACCTTCGACCGGGAGCTGGCCGAACGGCGGTTCGCCGAGGAACTGCACACCGTGCTCGGCGAGGACTCCCGGGTGCGGGTCCGCCAGACGATGGTCATGGGCGACCCCTCCGACGTCCTCCTGGACGCGGCCCGGGGCGCCGAGCTGCTGGTGGTCGGCAGCCACGGCCGCGGCGGCTTCACCCGCACCCTGCTCGGCTCGGTGAGCACCCACTGCGCGCAGCACGCCGCCTGCCCCGTGGTCATCGTCCGGGCCCCATGACGAGAGGAACACCGGACACCATGCCGTACATCACCGTCGGCCAGGAGAACTCCACCCCCATCGACCTCTACTACGAGGACCACGGCTCCGGGCAGCCGGTCGTCCTCATCCACGGGTTCCCGCTCGACGGGCACTCCTGGGAGCGGCAGAGCGCCGCGCTGCTGGACGCCGGCCACCGGGTGATCACCTACGACCGGCGCGGCTTCGGACAGTCCTCCCAGCCCACCACCGGCTACGACTACGACACCTTCGCCGCCGACCTCCACACCGTGCTGGAGACCCTCGACCTGCGGGACGCCGTGCTGGTCGGCTTCTCGATGGGCACCGGGGAGGTCGCCCGCTACCTGTCCCGGTACGGCTCCGGCCGCATCGCCAAGGCCGCCTTCCTGGGCTCCCTGGAGCCCTGCCTGCTGAAGACCGACGACAACCCGGAGGGGGCCGGTCCGAAGGACTTCTTCGACGGGATCGTCGCCGCCGTGAAGGCCGACCGCTACACCTACTACACCGCCTTCTACCGGGACTTCTACAACCTCGACGAGAACCTCGGGAGCAGGATCAGCGCGGAGGCCGTCCGCAACAGCTGGAACGTCGCGGCGAGCGGCGGCTTCTTCGCCGCCGCCGCGGCGCCGTCCACCTGGTACACGGACTTCCGGGCCGACATCCCGCGCATCGACGTGCCGGCCCTGATCCTGCACGGGACCGCCGACCGCATCCTGCCGATCGACAGCACCGGGCGCCCCTTCCACCGGGCGCTGCCCTCCGCCGAGTACGTGGAGGTCGAGGGCGCGCCGCACGGCCTGCTCTGGACCCATGCCGAGGAGGTCAACGCGGCGCTGCTCGCCTTCCTGGCGAAGTAGTGGCACCGCACGCACCGCACGCACCGCCACCGCGCGCACCGCCACCGCACGCACCGCAGGTGCGACCGTCCGACCGGCAGCGCCCGCCGGGGCGTCGGGGGCGGGCCGTGGAGGCCGACAGAGCCGGTTGTCGTGCGCGCGGCCCTCCTGTCACGCATCCGCTGCCTGGTGGCGGCCGAGGACGCCGACGAGATCCGCACTCCGGACGGGGGCGGCTACGGTGGCTGACGCCATCCGCCCTTCTGCGCCCCGCCCTTGTCCGCCGTACGCCCTGGCCCTGCCCCTGTCACCCCGTCCGGTCCGCCCTCGAGGAGTACGCCGATGACCGACCTCACCCGCCCGCACCTGCTCGCGGCCATCGAACTCGCCGCCTCCGCCCGCGCCCACGGCAACCACCCCTTCGGCGCGCTGCTGACCGACGCGTCCGGAGGCGTCCTGCTCACGGCCGAGAACACCGTGCTGACCGACCACGACGTCACGGCGCACGCGGAGACCAACCTGGTCCGCCAGGCCTGCCGCACCCTGGCCCCGCACCAGCTCTCCGCGACCGTCCTGTACAGCAGCACCGAGCCGTGCGCGATGTGCGCCGGCGCGATCCACTGGAGCGGCATCCGGAAGGTCGTCTACGCGCTCGCCGCCACCGAGCTGAACGCCATCGCGGGAGTGGACCCGGACGAGCCGGTGCTCGACCTGCCCTGCCGCCAGGTCTTCGCAGCCGGCGGCGGCACCGTGGAGGTCTCCGGCCCGCACCTCTTCGAGGAGGCCACCGCCGTGCACACGGGGTACTGGGGCTGACCGGATCGCCACCCTCCCCGGACGGCTTCTCCGCCGTCGAGCACGCGGTGGCCGTCGCGGAGCGGGAAACTTGACCCCGGGCGCGCACCGACCCCGCAGGCCGAGCGGCAGGAGACGGCGATGAGCAGCACGCGAC
>NZ_JBIVVI010001045.1:0-3262 GCF_044757675.1 Kitasatospora sp. NPDC091257 | reverse complement strand
TCCCCCGCCACCGTGCGGACGTCCTTCTTCAGCGCGGCGAAACGCTTGCGCTCGGCCGGCGCCAGCTCGGCGTCGTCCCGCACCCCCGGGACCGGCAGGTCCTTGCGACGGGCGCCGGCCGCGTCCAGCACGTACGGCTTGAGCTGCTCGTCGAAACCGACCGTGAACGTCCGGGTGCCGTAGTCGACGACGGTGGTCCCGTCGGCGTCCAGCCCGAAGTCCGGGACGAGGCGGTCGGACAGCTGCTCCCCGGTCAGGCCCAGACCGGCCGCCACCTCGGAGATCTTCTCCTGGGCCCGGGTCTTGAGCGCCTTGAACTTCACCCGCTGTGCGATGCCGTGCAGGTGCAGCAGGGCCGTGTCGCTGCCGATGGCGGCCAGCACCTCCAGGCCGTCCACCGCCCGGTGGTGCGCCCCCTCGCCCGGCCAGGCGCGGAGCACCGGCGTCAGCCGGCGGACCGTCTCGTCGTCACCGAACCGGCCGAGCACGTGCAGCGCCCAGCCGTCCTGGGCCGGCATACCGGCCAGCCGCCACTGCTCGAACACCGCCCAGCAGAACTCCGTCAACGACCGCGGCTCGCACAGCAGGGCCACCTCGTCGAGGCCGGGGTAGAACGCCCCGGGCGCGGACAGCGCGAGCATGGTGAGCACGTGCCGCACCGCCTCGGCAGGCAGGGCGCCCTTGTCGCCGCGCAGCAGCAGCTGCGGCAGCATCACCGGCTCCGCCCAGTCGCAGGGCGGGGGCAGCTTCGCCGGGAGCGCGGTCACCAGCGGGTCGGCCGACAGCAGCGTGCCCACGGCCTCCTCCGCCTTCGGCCCGAACTCGGCGGCCACCGCGCGCACCGCCGCCGCGCCGTGCGCCCCGGCGATCACTCGCAGGGCCTGCTCGGCTCCGGCCCGGGCCGCCCCGGCTTTCCCGAGTGCGGCGGGTACCAGCAGCCGGGCCGCGTCCACGCCGTGCCGGGCGAACCAGGAACGGGCGGTGCTCCCGGCCGACTTGAGGCGCACCAGCCAGTCCGTCATGGTCTCGGCCACCCGGGCGTCCAGGTACGGAAGGAGCAGGGGCGCGTGCGTGGCCGGATTCCCCACCGCGGCGGCCCGGATCGGTTCGACGGCGTCCGTGCCGAAGCGGGCGGCGACCCGGCGCAGGGAGTCCCCGGAGTGCCAGATGCGCTCACCGGCACGCCACTGCGCGAGCAGGGGCCGGGCCAACTCCTTGTCGCCGTAGGCGAACAGTGCGAGCTCGGCGTGCTGTCCGCCGCGCAGCCGCGCGCCCTCGGGCTGCCCGATCCTGGCCCGGATCGTGGCCGCGACCCGCTGCCAGTCCTCGTCCGACCAGCTCGTGTACCAGGACTCGGAGGTCGCCGCCCACGCCTCGCGCTCACCCGGCAGCCACCGCATCTGTGGTTCCTGCGGCACGGCGAGGCCGGTCAGCACGCGGGGCTTGCCGGCGGAGCGCGGCCGCGTCCACGGCGGGCTGGTGAACAGCTCCGGCAGCGAGTCGGGGCCGACCTCCGGCACCCGCTCGCCGAGGTCGGTGAGCGGCTCGACCAGGGCCGCCTGCTCCGGCGTCAGCTCCGGCAGCAGTTCGAGCGCGGTCGCGCGGTGGACCGCGACGTGGCCGGTGAGGAGCTGCCGGGCGAGCTGCTGCGTGGCCGGGTCGGTGGAGGCCGCCGCGGCCTCGGCGAGCAGGCGCACGGCACGCCGGGGGAACCGGCGGAGACCGGCCAGGAGGGCGGCGCGGGTGGACTTGATGCCGTCCTGCTGGGCCAGCAACCCCCGGAAACCCTCGTCGGAGGGGAGCTCGGCGAGCGCCTCCAGGATCCGCTTCTTGCCGTCCTTGTGGTGGTAGCTGGTGGTCAGGTCGTGCAGCATCACCGATGCCACGTCGCCGCCCAGGCCCTCCGCCACGGTCGCGATGATCTCGGTGGACCACCCGTCATAGCCCAGGCTCGGCAGCGGGGGGAGCTTCTCCAGCGGTTCCGCCGAGGAGAGCGAGCACAGCAGCATCGACCACTCGACGACGGCCAGTCGGGAGCCCGACGCGACACACTCCTCGACCCAGGCGGTCTCGGACGGCGCCAGGTACGCCGCCACCACCAGGCGGGTCAGATTGTTCCGGCAGTCCGCCAGGGCCTCGACCGCCGCGCGGTGGGTCTCCTCGTCGCAGGCCGCCAGCAGCGACCGGACCCGGTCCGCGGCGGGGCGGTACGCACCGTGCCTCTGGTTGGCCCCGCGCCGGACACGGGGGTGGACGGACCTCTGGTGGATCCAGTCGGTCTCGACGGCCGTCGTGAACAGCTCGACGGTGGCCCTGGCCGCGAACGGAAGGCCGAACTCCGCCACCCAGGCGTCCACGGCCACGCGGAGCCCGTTGTTGCCGGGATACGAGAACACGGCGGCGAGCACCGCCGCACCGACCGGGTCCCGGCTGCCGGACTGGTGGGCGCGGGCGGCCGCGACCAGCTCCGGGTCACTGCGCTCCGAGGTGAGCGTCTGCTCCAGCCAGTCCCCCATCTGCCGCAGCCCGTCGCGGTACGAGGTCACCGGGCCCTTCCCCGGCGCGGACGGCTTCCGGGGAATGCCGCCCCGGCGCGGGATCAGGGCCCGACGCCAGGCGTCCGGCATGACGAAGACGTCCTCGTCCTCGGGACCGGCGGCCTCGGCCGTGGGTGCGGACACGCCGGGCTGCGCCACGGGCACCGGATCCGCCGCCGCACCCGGCTCCGTACCCGCCCCCGCACCGATCTCGCGGTAGCCCTTGCGCTCCTTCTCGGCGACCACCTTGGCGAAGTGCGCCTGCGCCTCCTCCACGGTCGGGAACGCCTTGACCTGCTCCCGCCCGTCCGTACCGGACCGCCCGTACCGTACGGTCACCGCGGCACCGTCGGCCGCGGCCTCCCAGAACTTGTCCGAGCCGCCCTCGACGAACTCCCAGCGCCGCACAGCCCCGCCCCTCTCCTCGCACTGATGATCAGGAGAGGAACGTTAGCGAGTCCCACCGACAAGTCCCCGGCCGACCGCCCCCGCACTCACCTCCCCGCCGAAGTCACCGTGCGCCGGCGCCTCGTACCTCGGCGAGCGGCGGACACGTCCTGGACTTATCGGCCGGCGTAGTTCAGTGACTGGAGCCGCGTCTTGGCGTCGTCCTCCCGTGCGTCGGGGGTGTGGCTCAGGTGGAGGGCGCGGAACGCGGCCCGTACGTCGGGGCAAAGCGGGCGCCGTCGCCGCAGACGTAGACCTGGGCCCCGGCTTCGAGCAGG
>NZ_JBIVVI010001044.1:0-3262 GCF_044757675.1 Kitasatospora sp. NPDC091257 | reverse complement strand
TGCTCCCCCGGCGTCCGGCGGGTCGGCCAGAGGTCCGACTCGTCCTCCACCTCGACCCGCAGCCGGGCCCGGCCGCCGTCCGCCTCCGGCTCCCGGTAGAGCCGGGCGGTGAACATGGCGTCCCGGTCGGTGTGCCGGATGGCGTTGGTGACCAGCTCGGAGGAGAGCAGCTCGGCGGTGTCGATGAACTCGGCCACGCCCCAGCGGCGCAGCGCGTCGCGCAGTTCGGCCCGCACCTCGGCCACCCGCGCCAGGTCGGCCTGGCCGATCCGGCGGCGCAGCTGCTGGGCGGTCAGGCCGCCGGCCGGGCCGTCCCAGCGCAGGAGCAGCAGCGCTATGTCGTCCTCGCGCTCGCTGGAGTCGGCGGCCTGGGAGGCGATCCGGTCGGCCAGCTCCTCCAGCGGGTCGCGGGCGGCCTGCGCGGCGTCCGGCAGCGGGCGGGCGAGCGCCCGGGTGAGCCGGGCGATGCCCTCGTCCAGGTCCATGCCGCGCGCCTCGACCAGGCCGTCCGTACAGAGCAGCACGGTCTCGCCCGGGTCCAGGCTGAACCGGGTGACCCGGTACTCCTGGTCCGGGTCGATGCCCAGCGGCAGCCCGCCGGCCACCGGCACCACGGCGGCGGTGCCGTCCGCGCGGCGCACCACCGGGTCGAGGTGGCCGGCCCGGACGGCGTAGACCACGCCGTAGTCCACGTTGACCTCGGCGTAGGCGCAGGTCGCGAAGTGGTCGGTGTCGAGGTCGGCGAGGAAGCGCGAGGCGCGGGCCATCACGGCGGCGGGCGGGTGGCCCTCGGCCGCGTAGGCGCGCAACGCGATCCGCAGCTGGCCCATGATCCCGGCGGCGTGCACGTCGTGCCCCTGGACGTCGCCGATCACCAGGCCGACGTGTCCGCCGGGCAGCGGCACCACGTCGTACCAGTCGCCGCCGATCTGGAGGCCGGAACCGGCCGCGAGGTAGCGCACCGCCGTGGTCACGCCCGGGACGGACGGGACGGTGCGCGGCAGCATCACCCGCTGGAGGCCGGCCGCCAGCTCGTGCTCGGCGTCGTGCAGCCGGGCCCGGGCCAGCGACTGGGCGACCAGCCCGCCCAGGGTGGTGAGCAGGGTGCGCTCGTCCGCGTCGAGCTCGCGCTCGTCGTCGAAGCTGACCACGCACACGCCGATCGCCCGGCCGCTGGCCACCAGCGGCAGGTACGCCCAGGAACCCCGGCCGCTGCGGCTGGTCGGCTCCCACACCTCGGGGTAGCCCTCGCGGAACTCCTCGCGGGTCGAGACGAAGACCGGCGTACGGTGGCGCAGCGCCTCGGCCGCCGGGTGCCCGGGCGGCAGCACGGTGCGGTCCCAGACCGCCAGCGTGTCGGCGCGGTAGCCGGAGGCCCCGAGGATCTGCGCCCGGCCGGCCTCGAAGGAGGCCAGCACCAGGCCGTCCGGCGGCAGCCCGGGCAGCGGCAGCTCGGTGAACACCCGGGCCACGTCACGCACGGTGACGGCTTCGGAGAGGGCGCGCGCCGCCTCCTTGATGAACCGGGAGCGCTCCTCGCGCAGCAGCGCCATCCGGTCGGCGTGGTCCCGCTTGTGCAGCTCGACGGTGGCGTCCCAGACGAAGCCGACCATCCGGGAGGCCCGGCCGAAGGCGTCGGCGAGCACCCGGCCGCGGAAGCGCACGGCGCGCATGCCGCCCTTCGCCCCGACCGTGCGGTAGTAGGCGCCGCACTGGCCCAGCTCGGCCACCGCGCGCTCGACCCGGCGGCGCACCACGGGCGCGTCCTCGGGGTGCAGCAGGGCCAGGAAGGAGGCGGCGGTGCGGTCGAAGCGCCCGTGCTCCAGGGCGTCCAGTCCGACGATCGTGCAGGCCCGCTGGTCGCCCTCCAGGACGTCGCGGCGGATGTCCCAGTCGAAGGAGCCGATGCCGTTGGCCGCCATCGCGGGCTCCAGCCAGTCCGGCATGGTGTCCGCGGAGGACGGCGGCAGTCCGCCCGACAGCACGGGCGCCAGCCGGGCGGCGGCGAGGCTCGGCGACGGGCGCACCGCGGAGCCGCGGCGCGTGGTCTGGGCGGGCGGCCGGGCCCGGCCGGTCCCGGTGGTGGTGGCGCCGGCGACGGGCCGCCCGGGAGTGCGCGGCTCCGGGGCGCCCGGCTGCTCGGCGACGCGCGGCTCGACGGCCCGCTGTCCGACCGCTCGCGGCCCGGCGGCTCTCGGGTCGGCGGTGCGCGGCTCCACGCTTCGCGGTTCCACGGTTCGCGGCTCGACGGCGGGCGCCGCGCCGGGAGGAAGTGCCGGCCCCGGCGACTCGGGCTCAGTGGGCATGCTGCTCCTGCCGCTGCCGTGGCGGACCGCGCCGACCGTCCGGACGGGCCGCATGGCGGTGTGATGGGTCGTGCTGGATAGGACGGTGCGACGGACGGTGGCCAGTCGAGGTTCGGTCTCCCCGCTGCTTCCCGCCACGTGGACACACATTCCCACCATCCTGGCCAATGTTCGGCCGAGCGGCAATGCCAACGGGCCGGAAACCTTCCGTTCCGCCTTCTGTTCCGGGCTTCCTTCGACAGCGAATCAATCGATGGCGAACGATCGTACGACCCCGGCGGCGGGCCCGGTGACGGGCCCGGGGGCCGTCGGGCCGTGGCCGCGCCGATGCCGAGACCGGTGCCGGTGCCAATGCCGATGCCGATGCCGATGCCGATGCCGAGAGACTGTGCCGGCGCCGGAGCCGGGATCAGGGCGTGGCGAGTTCGAACCAGGTGACCTTGCCGTCGCCGCGCAGCTGTACGCCCCAGGAGTCCGCGAGCGCCTCCACCAGCAGCAGGCCGCGCCCCGAGGTCGCGTACTCGGCCTCCGGATCGCGGCGGCGCCCGGGAAGTCTGCTGGTGCCGTCCTGCACCTCGATCCGCAGCCGGTGGTCCGAGTCGAGCACCGCGTCGAACACCGCGCCCGTGCCCGTGTGCAGCAGCGCGTTGGTGACCAGCTCGGAGGAGAGCAGCTCGGCGGTGTCGGACAGCTCCGGCACCCCCCAGTGGCTCAGCGCCGAACGCAGCCGCCGCCGGACCGCGCCCACCCCGACCAGGTCCGCCGGATCGAGCGTGAGGTGCAACCGCCGGTGCAGGGCACAACCCGGAGCCGGTGCACCCGGCAGGGTCGTCCCGGTGCTGCCGGTCGGCCCCTGGACCGGCCCGGACCGGTAGGCGTCGCCGGAACTCGTCCGCTGCCGCGGGAATCGCGACTGACCGTCCATCAACCCATGCCCCCGCCCTGAAATCCGGGCC
>NZ_JBIVVI010001043.1:0-3265 GCF_044757675.1 Kitasatospora sp. NPDC091257 | reverse complement strand
CCCCTCGGGCCTGCCGATCCCCTCAGGCCTGCTGCTCCTCGAAGGGCAGCACGTCCGGGGAGAGCACCGAGGCGCGCGCCGTCGCGGCGGTCAGCCGGCGGCGGTGGTGGCGGCGGCACAGCACCTCGTAGCCGACCTCGTCCCGGTCCACCGAGATGTCGCCGATCACCACCTGCGCGCCCTCGACCACCATCACCCCGCCGACCGTCCGGGCGTTGTGGGTGGCCCGGGCGCCGCACCAGCACAGCGCCTCGACCTGGAGCACCTCCACCCGGTCGGCCAGCTCGATCAGCCGCTGCGAGCCCGGGAACAGCCGGGTGCGGAAGTCGGTGGTGATGCCGAAGGTGTAGACGTCGATGTCCATCTCGTCCACCACCCGGGCCAGCTGGTCGACCTGTTCGGCCGCGAAGAACTGCGCCTCGTCGCAGATCAGGTAGTCCACCCGCCCGCCGGCCGAGATCCGCTGCACCACGTGCGCGTGGAAGTCGAAGTCGTCCGTCACCTCGACCGCGTCGGCGCGCAGGCCCAGCCGGCTGGAGATCGTCGCCGCGCCCGCCCGGTCGTTGCGGGTGAGGATCACGCCCTGCCGGCCGCGCGCGGTGTGGTTGTGGTCCATCTGCAGCGCCAGCGTCGACTTGCCGCAGTCCATCGTGCCCGAGAAGAACACCAGTTCAGCCATGGGTGGAGCAAAGGCCTTTCAAATCAAGGGAGTTCGGGCACAGATAAGTCAAGTGGGCGGCGCGGCCCGGCTAGCCGCGGACTTCGAGCAGCGGCACGAACTGCTCGACCGGGGTCATCGAACCGTGCAGACCGATCATCGCGGACTCGCCGGGCTCGTTGCGGGAGGCGACGATCGCGATGTCGTCGCGCGCCGCGGCCACCACGTCGCCGATCCGGGCGTACACCCGCTCGTCCACCGTCGGACCGAACCAGCCCGCCTCGATCGCCCGGTCCCGGGTGGCCACCCACATCCGGTCGCCCAGCACCTCGCTCCAGACCGCGTGCACATCGGCCGCCGCACCCGGCACCGCGTACACGTGCCGGGCCCGGCCCTCGCCGCCGAGCAGGGCGACGCCGGCGCCCAGCTCCCAGTCCTCGTCGAAGTCGATCCGGTCCTCCGGCGCGATGTCGATCATGCCGTGGTCGGCCGTCACGTACATCGCCGAGCGCGGCGGCAGCTGCGCGGCCAGCCGGCGGGCCAGCCGGTCCACCGCGTCCAGCGTCATCCGCCACTCGTCCGAGTCCACCCCGAAACGGTGGCCCGCACCGTCCAGCTCGCTGACGTAGGTGTACACCAGCGCCCGGTCGTGCTCGGCCAGCCAGGAGGCCGCCAGGTCCATCCGCTCCTCGCCCGTGGTGCGGCCGAGGAAGGTGCCGCCGGACAGCGCCACCCTGGTCAGCGGGGTCTGGGCGAACAGCGGGGACGAGACCTGTGCGGTCGCCACCCCGGCCTGGTGGGTGCGCTCGAAGACCGTCGGGTACGGCTGCCAGGCGTGCGGGTCGGTCGGCGGCTGCCAGCGCAGCTGGTTCATCAGGTAGCCGGCGCCCGGCACCGCCACCGTGTACCCGGCCAGGCCGTGCAGGCCCGGCGGCGTGCCGGTGCCGACCGAGGCCAGCGAGGTCGCCGTGGTCGACGGGAAGCCCGCGGTCAGCGGACGCCCGCTGCCGCCCAGCGAACTCCCGACGAGCGAGGACAGGAACGGCGCGTACTCGGGGTGGCGCAGCAGCAGCTCCCAGCCCAGGCCGTCCACCAGGAACACCACCACCCGGTCCGCCGGGGCGATCGGGAGCGTCGCGGTGAACCCGGGGACGCCAAGCCCCGCCGCCACCGAGGGCAGCAGGTCGCACAGCGAGCCGCTGCCGTACGGGGGCGCGGGGGCCGTGGCCGGGTCAAGGATCTCGAAGGCGTCGTAGCCGTCGGCAGGAACGAAGGACATGGAACCGGATTCGTAGCGGTGCGGTCGGTCGGATGCGGCGGAGCTCAGACCCGCGGGCTGGTGCTGATCGTCGCGTCGGACAGCGCCCGGGCGAACACCAGCGCCTGGGCCACCGTCTCCGGGCCGTCGCCGGCCTCGCTCACCCGCAGGGAGAGGTCGTCGGCCGTGGCCGAGCCGGTGTAGCCGTGGTCCGCCTCGCAGTTCGGATCCGAGCAGCCGGCCGGCTCCAGGTCCAGGCGCTGCACCGCGCCCCAGCCGATCGTCAGCACCACCTCGCGCGGCAGGGTGCCCGGGGTGTACGTCTCGGGGTTCGCCACCATCCGGCTCAGCACGACCGAACCGATCCGGTCCAGCCGGACGCTCTCCGTCGACGTCGTCGCGAACGGCACCGCCGGGCTGCCCTCGGCCCCGGACTGCTCGTCGGTGTGGCTCACCACGAACCGGGTCGGGGTGAGCACCAGCACCGTCACGTGCCGGCGCACCTCGTTGGCGTCGAACGTCGTCTCCTGGTGCACCAGGTAGGAGCTGATCGGCTCCGGGCCCACCGCGGACTCGACCGCCTCGGACACCAGGGCCGGGTAGTAGCCGCTGCGCTCGATAGCCGAGCGCAGGTCCTGAGTGGTGGTGGTACCGGTCTTCGCCATATCTCCATCCTGGCATGGTCCGCCGACGAAGCGGGCGGCACGGCGCCGAGCTTCGGACAACAGCGCCCGGGCAGGGCGCAACCAAGGAAGGTTACAGCGTGCTCATCGCGCGCGGGCCCAGATCGCTGCGGACCGGCAGGGGTGCGACCCGTACCCGCGCCCCCAGGATCGCCAGTCCGTGCGGGGCCACGACCACCGGTTCGAGATCCACCGAGGCGATCTCCGGAACGTCGTCCACCAGCTGCGAGACCCGCAGCAGCAGTTCCTCCAGCGCGCCGGTGTCCACCGCCTCGGCGCCGCGCCAGCCGAACAGCAGCGGCGCCGCCCGGACCTCCCGGATCAGTCCGGCGACGTCCTGGTCGGTGGCCGGAACCAGCCGGTGCGCCGTGTCGCCCAGCAGTTCGGCCGGCGCACCGGCCAGGCCGAAGGAGAGGATCGCGCCGACCGCCGGGTCCACCGTGGCGGCGATCACGGTGTCCACGCCGCGCGGCGCCATCCGCTGGACCACCAGCTCGGCCTGCGCGGCGCCGCCGAGCAGCGCGTCCAGTTCGCGGTGGGCGCGGCGCAGGCCCGCCTCGTCGGTCAGGTCCAGCCGGACGCTGCCCAGGTCGGGGCGGTGGCGCAGGTGCGGGGCGGTCGCCTTGAGGGCCACCGGGTAGCCGAGCGTCCCCGCGGCCCGTACGG
>NZ_JBIVVI010001042.1:0-3268 GCF_044757675.1 Kitasatospora sp. NPDC091257 | reverse complement strand
CCCGGCTCCCGCGCCCGCCCCGTCCCCCTGGGCCCTTCCGGCCGCGGACACCCGAACCACACGAACGGATGACCAGTCATGAACCGCACGATCGCCACCCACCAGGACCTGGACTGGCTGCTGGACGGACTCGTCGACTCGGTGCCCGGGACCAGGAACGCCGTCCTGCTCTCCGACGACGGTCTCGTGGTCAGCCACTCCGGCACCATCGAGCGGGCCGACGCCGAGCGGCTGGCCGCCGTCGCCACCGGCCAGCAGAGCCTGGCCCGCGGGGTCGGGGCGCTGTTCGACGGCGGCCCGGTGCACCAGGTGATCGTCGAGCTCGCCGAGTGCTGGCTGTTCGTCATCGCCGCCGCCCAGGGCACCCACCTGGCCGTGGTCGCCTCGCAGGAGGTGGACGCCGAGGTGATGTCCGTCGCGATGCACACCCTGGTGCAGCAGGTCGGCCAGAAGCTCACCACCCCGGTCCGCGGCGAGGGCGCCCCTGCCGCCCCGGCGTCCTTCGACGCCTTCGCCTCCCGGAACCGGGGCTGACCCGGATGGAACCGTACGGGAACGACGCCTGGGGGGACGGCCTCGACGACGGCCGGCAGGCCGGCCCGCAGTCCGGCGGGGACGACGGCCGGCGGCGCGGCGCGGTGCCGCACTGGAGCGAGCTGGAGGAGGACGACGCGGAGGACGGGACGGGCAGCATGGTGCGCCCGTACACGATCACCCGCGGCCGGACCGCGCCCGAGCGCGACGACCTCACCCTCATCACCGTGCTCACCACGGTCGAGGCGGAGGCCGACGCGGCCCTGGCGCGGGGCAGCCGCGCCGGTGCTCGCGGCCTGCAGCCCGAACACCGGCTGATCCTCGAACGCTGCCGGCGCCCCATCGCCGTCGCCGAGGTGTCGGCGGGCCTGGACCTCCCGGTCTCGGTCACCAAGATCCTGCTGGGCGACCTGGTCTCCCAGGGCCTGCTGAAGGCCCGGGCACCGCTCTCGGTGGCCCGGGCCGCCGGGGGCGTGGACCTCGGCCTGCTCACGGCCGTACGCGAAGGACTCCGGAGACTCTGAACATGGCCACACCCCACTCCGCCATCGACGCCCCCACCGCCCCGGCCGCCGTCAAGATCCTGATCGCGGGCGGCTTCGGCGTGGGCAAGACCACCCTGGTCGGCTCGGTCAGCGAGGTCACCCCGCTGCGCACCGAGGAGTACCTGACCCGGGCCAGCGTCGGCATCGACGACCTGGCCGGCGTCGACCAGAAGACCACCACCACCGTCGCGCTCGACTTCGGGCGGATCACGGTCAGCCCCGAACTGGTCGTCTACCTGTTCGGCACGCCCGGCCAGGAACGCTTCTGGTTCATGTGGAACGACCTGGTCAACGGCGCCCTCGGCGGGATCGTCATCGCCGACACCCGCCGGCTGGAGACCAGCTTCGCCTCCATCGACTTCTTCGAGAGCCGGGGCATCCCGTTCGTGGTCGCGATCAACTGCTTCCACAACACCAACACCCGCACCCCCGACGAGATCCGGGCCGCGCTCGACCTCGACCCGCAGGTGCCGATGCTGCTCGGGGACGTGCGCGAGCGCGCCTTCGGCCGGGACCTGCTGCTCGCCCTGGTCGACCACCTGATGGACCTCGCCGCCACGCGCGCCGGCTGAACCGGTCCCGGCCGAGCCGTACTCGGCCGAACCCTCATGCGGCCGACCGGCGTCGGCCGCATCCCCGCAGCCGACCGGCACCGGCCGGCTCCGGCCGAGCCCCCACACCTCCTGCGAACTTCCCTTCGGAGCGACCCTCATGACCAGACCCCTGCGCGTCCTCGTCAACGGTGGCGGCATCGGCGGCCTCACCCTCGCCACCGCCCTCGCCCAGCGCGGCCACCGGGTCGACGTCGCCGAGCTGCGCGAGCAGCTGGAGGCCCTCGGCGTCGGCATCATCCAGCCGTCCAACGCCCTGCACGTGATGCGCGAGATCGGCGTCCTGGAGGACTGCCTGTCCGTCGGCTTCCCGTGGGAGGTGCTGACCATCTGCGACCCGGCCGGCGCCACCCTCGCGAAGATCCCGCAGCCCCGGATGGGCGACGTGCCCTCCAACAACGGCATCCCGCGCCCCGCGCTGGCCCGCGTCCTGGCCGACGCCGCCGCCGGGGCGGGCGTCACGGTCCGCTTCGGCACCACCATCGGCACCCTGCACGAGGACGCCCACGGCGTCGAGGTCGCCCTCACCGACGGGCACGTCGGCCGCTACGACCTGGTCGTCGGCTTCGACGGCATCGGCTCGCCGCTGCGCCGCCACCTGTACGGCGAGAAGTACGTCCCCGAGTACACCGGCTTCGCCAACTGGCGTGTCACACTGCCGCGTTCGCCCGAGGTGCAGGGCGTGGTGATGTCCTCCGGCAACCTCAGCGCCAAGGCCCTGCTCACCCCGATCAGCGCGGAGCAGATGTACCTGGGCTCGGTCTTCGCCGAGTCCGAGGACTTCCGTCCGGACCCGGAGCGCGCCCACGAGCAGCTGCGCGAGCGGCTGGCCGGCTTCGGCGGGCCGATCGCCGAGGCGCTGGCGCTGATCACCGACCCGGCCGCCGTGGTCCACTCGCGGATCTCCCAGGTCACCGTCGAGGAGCCCTGGCACGTCGGCCGGATCGTCCTGGCCGGCGACGCCGCCCACGCCTCCACCCCGCACCTCGCCCAGGGCGCCGCGATGGCCGTCGAGGACGCGCTCGTGCTCGCCCTGAGCCTGGACGCGGCCGACACCGTGCCGGCCGCCCTCGCCGCCTGGGAGGAGCGCCGCCGCCCCCGCGCCATGTGGGTCCAGGCCCTGTCGCGGGCCGTCCTCAAGCAGGAGACGGGCACGCCGACCACGCCGGAGGAGGACGAGCTCCTCAAGGTCGGCATCCCGGGCGCGGCGCACGTCCTGGTCCAGCCGTACTGAGGTCTGCGACCTCGCCCGGCTATGGGCCCAGCGGCGCGTTCCGGCGCGCCGCTGGGCCGGCCGGCGGGGCTGCGGGGCGGTTCAGCGACCGGCCAACTGCAGGATCCGGTACCCGAGCCACCCCGGCAGGACCAGCGCGAGGGCCAGCCCCGCCATCACCAGGTCGGCCTTCCTGGTGGCGAGTTGCGCCCTCCAGGCCATCGCCCGCTGCCGCCTCCCGGTCGCGGCCAGCGCCGTGTGGATGGTGCGGACCAGGTGCACGGTGGGCGTCCGCAGGGAGGAGCCGCCCGGCCGGGCCGTCCACACCGTCCGCCCCGTGCGCTCCTTCACCGGGAACACCCGGG
>NZ_JBIVVI010001041.1:0-3274 GCF_044757675.1 Kitasatospora sp. NPDC091257 | reverse complement strand
CTCGCACAGCGACGCCACCCCGTCCCCCAGCTCACGCTGGTACGGGGCCATCGAGCCCGACTCGTCGGCCACCACGTAGGCCGGCAACAGGACGCCCTTCGCCTCCGCCATCGCAAACACCGCCTCCCTCAAGTTCACGCAACTGGTGTCGCGGACGGAGCGGCCCGGGCCGCGCAACGAGGTGCGCCGGGGACCGCGGAACCACTGTCCGCACCACCGATGCTGGCGTCGCGTCAGACAAATGCACAGGTCACAGCTCCGGTCATATGTGACCGGTCATCAGCGGTAGGCTTCGCCTCTGTTCTTTCGAATCTTCGGGGGAAGGGCGGGTCGTGGCGGAGACGCTCGGGGCACTGCTGCGGCAGTTACGGAAGCAGGCCGGTCTGACGCAGTTCCAGCTCGCCGAGCGGGCTGGACTCGGCGAGAGCACCGTCCGCCGGATCGAGACCGACCGGCCCTTCGACCACCGGCTCGGCACCATCAACCGCATCGCGGACGCGCTCGACGCCGGCCCCGAGGACCGGCGCCGGCTGAGCGCCCTCAGCGGCGGCACCGTCCCGGAAGCCCCGGTGCCCCCACCGGAACCACCGCCGCCGCCCCGGGACCACGGCCCGCTCGCCGACGCCGCCGAGGAACTGGCCCGCGAGAGCCGACAGCGCTGGCGCCGCGAGGAGGCCCAGCACCGGGTGCACCACCCGTTCGCACTGCCGGTGCGCTGGCAGCAGGTGTCGGCCGGGGTGGCCGACCAGTCGGAGAACGCCCACCTGCTGGCCCCCGGCGAGGCCCGCACCGAACCGGACCTCAGCGGCGACCTGCGGCGGGTCGCCGAGATCTACCGGCGCGTGCCGTCGGGCCGGCTGGTGGTCCTCGGCCGGGCCGGATCGGGCAAGTCGATCCTGGCGGTCCGGTTCGCCCTCGACCTGCTGGACGCCCGCACCCGCAACGAACGGGTGCCGGTGATCTTCAGCCTCGGCGCCTGGGACCCGACCACCGTGGCCCTGCGCGACTGGCTGATCGCCCGGCTGCTGCGCGACTACCCGCACCTGGCCCGGCGGGTCCCCAGCGGCAAGACACTGGCCGCGGACCTTCTCGACGACGACCTCGTCCTCCCCGTCCTCGACGGGTTCGACGAACTCGCCGAAGACCTGCGCGCCCCGGCCCTCGAAGCACTCAACCTCTCCCAGCTGCCGCTCGTCCTGACCAGCCGCCACGCCGAGTTCACCGCCGCCGTCCGAAAGGCGCACGCCCCGCTGGCCGCCGCCGTCGTCCTGGAACTGCGCGACCTCGACCTCGACGACCTGCGCGGCTACCTGCCCCGGACCGACCCGGCCTTCCCCGGGCCCGCCGACACCGACGGGCAGGGCGCGACCTGGGAGGCCGTCCTCGACCCCGCCCGGACGGCGGAGAGCGCCGGCCGCGCCAACCTCGCCGCCGCGCTGCGCACCCCGCTGATGATCGCCCTCGCCCGCACCATGTACAGCGACCACCCCGAACGGCGGCCGGGCGAACTCCTGGACACCGCCCGCTTCCCCGACCCCGAGGCAATCGAGGAACACCTGCTGGCCGGGTTCGTCCCCGCCGTCTACCGCCCCCGTCCCACCGAACGCCTCGACACCGCCCACCGCCGACCCGGATCGTGGGACGCGGAACGCGCCGAACGCTGGCTCGGCCACCTCGCCGACCACCTGACCCGGCTCGGCCGCGAACGGCAGGACCTCACCTGGTGGGAGGTCGGCACCGGCATGAGCCGCCTCTCCCGCACCGTGATCATCGCCGTCCTGGCCGGCATCGCCTTCGGCGTCACCACCGCGATCGGCAACCTCCCCGTCGACCTGGTCGCCACCACGCACAGCCTCCGGTTCGCCGTCGTCCGCGGCCTGCTGGTCGGCGTCCTGCACGGCCTCGCCGCCGGCACACTCTTCGGACTCGTCTACTGGCACGCCTCCGCCCGCGCCGCCCTCAGACCCTCGCCGGTCCGCATGCGGCTCGGCATCGGGACCCCGCTGACCCGCCGCAACGCCCGCATCCGTTTCCTGATCGGCCTGGGCGGTGGAGCGGCCGGCATGGCACTGCTCATCCTGGTCGACGAAGGCCTTGTGGCCCCGCTCGGCCTCGCCGACGGACAGGGTGCCGGCCTCGCCGCCGGGCTTGTGTTCGTTGTGCCGATCGCCCTCTCGATCGGGCTGGTCTTCAGCCTGATCGCCCTGTTCGAGGCCCCGGTCCGCACCGAATCCGTGGTCAGTCCCGCCGACCTGCTGCACATCGACCGCCGCAACGTCGCCTACCACCTGCTCACCTGGGCGCTCGTCCTCGGCATCGGCGTCGGTCTGGTCAACGGCATCGTGTACGGGCCGCTGCGCGGCTTCGAGGTCGGCCTGGTGTTCGGGCTGGAAGGCGCGTTCGGCGCCGGGCTCGGCTACGGACTCAGCCTGACCGCCTGGGGCCAGTGGGTGGCACTGGCCCGCATCTGGCTGCCGCTCACCGGGCAACTGCCCTGGGCGCTGATCGCCTTCCTGGACGACGCCCACCAACGCGGCGTGCTCCGCCAGGTCGGCGCGGTCTACCAGTTCCGCCACGCCTGGATCCAGAACCACCTGAGCCGCAGCCACCAGCAGCGCCACGACCGCGAACAGAGCAGGCGCGACCACTCGACGGAAGGGGCACGATGAACGCCGAACCCCGTACGCACCGCCCGAGCGGGCGCGCCCGGCGCGCGGCCGTTGCCGCAACCGTCCTCGTCGGCGCCGTCGCCACCGCCCCCGCAGCCGCCCGGCCCGCCGCCCCCACCCTGCACTACACCTGCGTCTTCCCGACCATCGGCGGACAGGCCATCACCGCCAGGATCTCCGCGGACATCCCGGCCACCCTGCCGGCCGGCGAGTCCAGCCCTGCGTTCGCCATCCAGGCGGCCGCCACCGTCGAGGCCTCCTTCACCCTCGGCCTGCGCTACGTCCTCGGGGTGCGCACCATCGAAGGCTCGGTCGACGCCGAGACCCGCGTCCGCGCCCCGCAGGACGAGACCGCCGTCCCCGTCCACCTCACCATCACCCGCACCGCGGTCCCCGCCTCCGGTTCCTTCGAGATCCCCGCCACCGGCAACGCGCCCCGACTCTCCTTCACCCGCCCCGGCACCGGACGCGTGACCACCGGCAACTTCACCCTCCACCTCGTGCCCAAGGACGCCGACGGCAACCTGGCCGGGCCCGGCCGGGTCGACGTCCCCTGCACCCTGAACGCCGGCCAGGACAACACCGTCGCCCCCTTCGAGGTCACC
>NZ_JBIVVI010001040.1:0-3283 GCF_044757675.1 Kitasatospora sp. NPDC091257 | reverse complement strand
CGGTCTGCCAGGGCACCCCGCCGTCCGGCCCGGCCCCGCCCGGTGCCGCCCCGCCCGGTGCCGTGGCCCGCACCGTCGCCTCGTTCATCCGAGCAGCCCCCGGTAGTCCTCGTCCGTCACCGGCCACCACGGCAGCTCCCGCACCCGGGGCGCCGCCGGCGCGGGCTCGCCGCTCCAGGACGGCGGCGGGACGGTGGCCGCGGTCGACCGGAACTGGATCTCCACGATCCGCCCCCCGTCCGCCTCCCGGCCGATCCGCTGCAGGGCGATCCGCTTGAGGTACTGCTCGGCGAGCCTGCCGCGCGGGGAGGCCGGGGTCTCGTCCTGCGGGTTGTGCGAGCCGTCGTAGAAGTCCCAGGCCCGGCGCAGCAGGTTCTGCTCGACGTGGCTGGGCGCCGGGTTGCCCCGTATCGCGGCGACGTCCTGGGCGGTCAACCCGATCCAGTCGTGGGTGCGGGTGGACCCGTCGGGCGCGGCGGTGCGGATCCGGGCGTCCACGCTCACGTTCTGCTGGAGCGGGTTGGGCGCGAACAGCTTCCAGTTCTGCTCGAACTCCGGGTACACCACGCCGTCGAGTTCGTCCCGGTACTGCCGGGACACCGAGTTGGCGGGCGCGACGTGCAGGAACACCGCGGCGAGGAACAGCCCGGTGCCGCCGGCCAGCACCGACCCGGCGAAGCCGAGGACCAGCTGCGCGGGCCTGGACCAGGTCCTCCCGGCAGCCGGCCGGTCCGTCGTCTCGGTCATGGCCTCCCCGACCGGTCGGCGGGCGCCACCGGCCCGGTGCCGGCGCGCTCGCGCGCGCCCATCCTGCCGCACGGCACGGGCGGCGGGTGCCGGGCCGTCAGAGGACGAAGGCCTCCTGGCCGGTGCTGCTCACCATCGGACGGCCCGCACCCTGCCAGGCGTGCATCCCGCCGTCCACGTTCACCGCGTCCCGGCCCTGCTGGACCAGGTACTGGACGACCTGAGCGGAGCGGCCGCCGACCCGGCAGAGCACGTACAGCTTCTCCTCCGGCAGCTCGCCGAGGCGGGCGATCACCTCGCCGATCGGGATGTGCAGCGCGCCGTCGACGTGGCCGGCGTCCCACTCGTCCTGCTCGCGCACGTCCAGCAGGGCGGCGTCGGCGGGCACGGCGGCGGCGTCGGCGGAGGGGATCTGCGGGAACATCGTGTGGCTCTCCTGGGATTCGCGGGGATGCGTGTCATTGTCGCCCACCGGCGCCGTGCCGCGGCCGCCGGAGGCCGTACCGTCCGCCGGAGCCGGGCCGCCGAGCAGCCGTTCCAGCTCGGTCCGCCGTTCGGCGGCCTTGGCCAGCAGTTCCTCGGCGAGCTGTTCCAGCAGCCGGTCCGGGTCCTGCGGGGCCAGGGCGAGCAGCTGGCCCATCGGGGTCTGCTCCAGCCGGACCTGCTCGGTGGCGGTCTCGGTGATCTTGGCGGTCAGCCAGTCCAGCCGGCGGCGCAGCCAGTCCGCGCGGTCGGGCGCGTCGACGGCGGGCGCGGCCTGCGGCGCGGTGGACCACTCGGCGGCCAGGGCCCCCAGAGCGGTCGCGTCCCCGTACGCGTAGGCCTCGTTGACCCGGGCCAGGAAGGCGGCCCGGCGCTGCTGCTCGGCCGGGTCGGTGGTCAGGTCGGGGTGGGCGCGGCGGACCAGCTCGCGGTAGATCCGCTGGGCGTCCTTGCCGGGCCGCACCCGCTCCGGTGCGGCGGGCGGCGGGGCCGCCTCCCCGTCCTGGCCGGACTGCTCCCGCACCGAGTCGAAGAGCGCGTCCAGGTCCGGCAGGTCCTCGACCTGCTGCCGTGCCTCGGCGGCCCGGCGCAGGTCCTCCGGCCGGCCGGTGCGGGCCGCGACGGCCTCGGCGACCAGCGCGTCCAGTTCGTCCAGCCGGGCGTACAGCGGGCCGAGCAGCTGGTGGTGGATCAGCGCGAAGTTGTCGATCTCGACCCGCAGCGTCTGGACGTCCACGTCCATGCTGAGCCAGGCGAGCTCGGCGGCGGCGACCCGCTCCTCCAGTGCCTGCTGCTCCGGGTCCGTCCAGCGGGCGGGGCTCTGCGCGCTCACTTGTCGCCTCTGTCTCGTCCGGCCGGCTGCGTCCTGCGGACCACCCGTACGGGCGGTCCGGCCTGCCACCCTACCGCCGTGGTCGCGGGCCCCGTCCGGGTGAACCGGGGGCACGAACCGGCGTGCGGCACACGACACGCAACCGATCCTGAGGAATCTCCCCGTTTCGGTGTCGAGCCCGGCCCGGTCCGTGCTTCGCTGGTATCCGCACAGCGTGCCTTCCTCCGGAGCGACGGCCGCCCCCGGGCGCGGCGGCCAGGCGGGAGCAGAGCGAATCCATGGTGGCCGAGTCCAACTCCACACCGCGGCCGGCGGGCGACGGAACCGCGCCGGGCGACCACCCGACGGGTGTGGCCGCCCTGGTCCGGCTCGTCCCCGTCCTGGTCGACCGGTCCGGCCGGATCGCCCAGTGGGGCCGGGCCGCCGAGGAACTCTTCGGCCACCGCGCCGAGGTCGCCCACGACCGCCCGGCCTCCGGCCTGCTGCCCGCCCTGGAACCCCGGGCGCGCGAACGCTGCTCCGTCCGCCGCCCCTGCGACGCGTTCGACACCCTCGCCGAGCGGACCGCCGACGGCCGCCCCTGGGCCGGCCGGTTGACCGTCACCGACCGCGAGGAGCACCAGCGCGACGTGCTCTGGTGGGCCTACCCGCTGCCCGGCCCGGCCGGCGGACTGCTGGCGCTGGCCGCCGACGCCCGCCCGCTGCGCTCCGCCGGGCCGCGGCTCGCGCTCGGCGAGCGGCTGCTCCCCTTCGCCGCCGCGCCCGGCGCCCGGGGCGGCTTCCACACCCTGACCGCGGCGCTCACCCCGGCCGCTCGGCCGGTGCCCGAGCCACTGGCCCGGCTGCTGCCCGCCGGCCACCGCGCAGCGCTGCTGGCCGCGCTGGACCGGGGCGGACTGCCCGCCCTGCGGCTGGACCCGGCCACCGTGCTGCCGGTGCTGCCCGCCGACGCGCAGACCGGTACGGCGCACGCGGCCGCCGGCCTCGGCCGCCGCTACCCGACGCCCCAGCAGCGCGCCGCCCGGGTCGGCCCGCCGCCGCAGCCCGAACAGGGCGCGCCCGGCCGCCGGCCGCCCGGCCCGCTGCCCGTCCAGCGCGAGGCCGCCGAACGCCCCGCCGCCCCGGCCGCCGTCCCCTCCGCCGTCCGGCCGGTGGCCGCCGTCGCGGGCGCCGCGGCGGGCGGCGGCCCGCCCGTCCCTCCCCCCGCCTCCGGCCGGGAGG
>NZ_JBIVVI010001039.1:0-3284 GCF_044757675.1 Kitasatospora sp. NPDC091257 | reverse complement strand
GGGGCGCCGGGGTGGTGAGGTGGTGGGATGTGTCCGGGTCAGCTCCGGGTGGCCACCAGCTGGCTGGAGCCGTCCGGCAGGCCCGCGATGGCGGCGCGCTGGGCCGGGAAGGTGCTCGCGCCGTACGCGCCCTGGACCGCGGCGAAGCCGGACCAGGCGCCGTTGGTGAAGCGGGTCTCGTGGTAGAGGTTGCCGTCGTTGCCGATCACCGCCACCTGGGACGAACCGTCCGGCAGACCGGCGATGCCGACCGCCCGCGCGGCCATGGTGGGCGTGCCGCTGCCGGGAAGCGCGGCGAAGCCGGACCAGGTGCCGTCGGCGAAGCGGGCCTCGTGGTAGATGTTCACGTCGCTGCCGATCACCAGGACCTGCGAGGAGCCGTCCGACAGCCCCGTGATGGCCACCCGCGAGGCCGCCATCCGCGAGCTGTTCACACCCGGGAGCGGGGCGAAGCCGCTCCAACTGCCGTTGGAGAAGCGGGTCTCGTGGTAGACGTTCCCGTCGTTGCCGATCGCCAGGACCTGGGCGGACCCGTCGGGCAGGCCGGCGATGGCGATGTCCGCGGCCGCCATCGTCGGGGTGCCGACCCCGGGGAGCGCCCCGTAGCCGGACCAGGTGCCGTCGGCCGAGCGGATCCGGTGGTAGACGTTGCCGTCGCTGCCGACGGTCACCACCTGCGAGGAGCCGTCCGGCATGCCCGCGATGCCGGTCCGGCGGGCCTGGGTGGCCGGCGTGCCGTCGTCGGGCACCCCGGCGAAGCCGCTCCAACTGCCGTTCGAGGCGCGGACCCCGTGGTAGAGCCGGCCGTCCAGGCCGATGCCCAGCTCCTGCGAGGAGCCGCCCGGCAGCCCGGTGATCGCGGCCTCCGAGCCGCGGAACACGCCCGCACCGCCCGTCAGCGGGCTGAAGCCTGGCCAGGCGCCCGAGCTCTGGCGCACGCCGAGGAAGAACGCGGAGGACTGGGACGGCGGGGCGGCGGTGAGCTGGATGTCCAGGTAGTCCTGGTCGATGGCGATCGCGTAGCCGCCCCAGGTCTCCGGGTTCTGCGGCGAGGCGTACTGGTGGGCGCGCTGGTGGTTGTTCCAGTAGCCGGCCGGAATCGACGGGTCGGCGGTGTCCTCCTTGCCGTTCCAGTTGGCACTGAAGACGGCGTCGGGCATGGTGTAGGCGCTGTTGCCGGCGTTGGCGGCCAGGTCCTTCATGCCGGACGAGGAGCTGCTGTAGACGCCGGAGTTGTAGCCCCAGGCGTGCAGTTCGTTGGTCCAGGCGGTGAGGAAGGCGAGCACCGCGGCCGAGTACTGCGGGGTGGTGTACGCCTCCATGTCGTAGTAGAGGATCGTGCCGGGGCCGAAGCCGAGGGCCTGGGCCTGGCTCACCGCGTCGTCGGCGGCGTTGGCGCCCTCGGTGGCGGGGTAGCTGATCTTCGGGGCCTGCACGCCGACGTACATCGGCATGAAGGCCCAGCCCGCGGCCTGCTGCTGCTGGACCCAGGAGGCCGTCAGGTTCGGCTGGGCGCAGGCCCGCCTGACACCGCCGATGTAGACGCCGGCCGCCCGGTACGGGGAGGAGGCCATCCACGCGTTCATCGCGGCGCCGGAGGGCGCCGTACAGGCGTCGAAGCCCTTGCCGGTGTAGTTCGTCGCCGACGCGGGAACCGACGCCGCCGCGGCCGAAGCAGCCGGTGCGGCGGCTGCGGCCATGGCCTGGCCGGACGGTGCGGCGGCGGCCGCGGCGGACTTCGGGGCGGGGGTCGTCCGGGGCCCGGCGGGCGCCGGCTGCGGTCGGTGCGTCGGCGCGGGGGTGAGCCCGGCGCCGGTGATGATCCGCCGCACCAGCGGCTGGTCCGTGTCGTACGTCCCGGTCACCGCGACGACGCCGTCGGTCGCCCGGACCGTCTGCGCGACCGGGTTGGAGCCTTCCCGGTCCGGTGCGGCGCCCTCGGCTGGCTCGACCAACAGGGCCTCCGTGCGGCCGGTCAACCGTGGCGGGCAGGCCTGCTGCTCGCCCGGGTGACCGAGGTACACCGCGTGCTGGTCGAAGCGGACGCAGGCCTGCGGGTCCACGGCCAGGTCCACCACCGGCCAGGCCGAAGGCACATGGAAGACGCGGCCCTGGTACGTCACCGCCTTGGTGTCCGGGCTTGCGGCGGGAGCTGCGGCGGCGGAGCCTGCGACGGCGGGCGCCGCCATCAGCACGGCCGCCACGACGGCCGCGGCGCTCCGGAGCGCTGTCATTGGGGACTTCACCCAGTTCTCTCCTGACGTGACGAAAGACCGCACGCCGAGGAGTCGGCCGCGCGGCGTCGGCCACGATATCCACGCCCTCGACGGGTGCCGCCACAGGCCCCTCCCGTCAGCCGACTGTCCGTCAGTCCGGCCGGCCGTCAGCCGCCGCTCCCGGCACGGTCCGACCGGCTCCGGTCCACGCACTGGACGAGGGCGCCATCGTCCGGTCCGGAACCGACGACGTGCGGTGAACGGCCGCCCGGGGGGACGCGCCCGCTCCAGGCGATCGGGCGCGCGGTAGTCGCCCGGTTTCTCTCCCGGCTCGCTCAGGCCTGCCCGGAGCTCCATCCGCGCCCGTGGAGCCGCGCGAAGCCGTCGAGGAGGAGGTCGAGGGCGAACTCGAACTCGAACTGGTCGTCGCAGCCGTTGCCGACGACCGACGCGCCGTCGTGGGCCCGGGCCATGGCGATCTCGGCGATGTGCGGGTACCTGGCCGCCATCGCCTGGAGCGCGGCGGCCTGCTCCCCGGGCTCGTCGCCCGGAGAAGCCGGGAACAGCTCCTGGGTGAAGCCCCAGACGCGACTGCCCAGCGCGTGCATCGCGTGGTGGGTCAGGTCGACGGACAGGCCGCCCCTGCGGAACGTGCCGATCACGGAGTCCAGGTAGTCCAGCACGGCGGGGGTGGGGGTGCCGCGGGACTCGATCACGCGCAGGGCCCACGGGTGGCGCAGCAGCGCCCGCCGGGCCGACAGGACGCGCTCGCGGATCGCGCTCCTCCAGTCGGGGCCGTCGGCCGGGGGGTCGATCTCCCCGACGACGAGTTCGACCATGCCGTCGAGGAGTTGCTCCTTGTTGGCCACGTGCTTGTAGAGGGCCATCGGCACGACGCCCAGTTCCTGGGCGAGGCTGCGCATGCTCAGCGCCTCGATCCCGGACTGGTCGGCGCGGGCGACGGCGGCGCGCAGCACGCGGTCCCGGTTGAGCGGCTTCCTCCGCTCGGTGGCCGCCTGTTGGGCGTCTGCCTGCTTGGCCATGGTCCTCACCGATCCCCCTTGACAG
>NZ_JBIVVI010001038.1:0-3286 GCF_044757675.1 Kitasatospora sp. NPDC091257 | reverse complement strand
GCACCCCCGGCGGCCCCTCGAACCCCCGCCGTCCGCTACGTTCCGTCACGGATCTGTCACTGCTGGTCCTGTGCGAGTGCGACCCGGTCGCCGGCCGGCACGTCGCCTTCCGCGAGGAGCGCCGACCCGGGGCGCACCCGGCCCCCGGAACGCGAACGGCGCCTCCCCACCGCGGGGAAGCGCCGTTCCGGCGTGCGCGGGCAGGCCGCTGCTCGCGGCCGGGTGGCTCAGGAGCCCTCGGGCGTCCAGCGCTTCTCGACCCCGGCGAGCTTCCAGTACCCGATCGCGATCGCCCAGACGACCACGAACAGCCCGGCGATGGCGTAGCCGACGTTGTCCAGCGAGATGTCGGCGATGAACCCGGTGACCGGGTCGGTCAGATCGAGCTTCTCGTGCAGCACCCCGACCAGCTCGATGGTGCCGATGATGAAGGCCACCGCGATCGACAGACCGGTGATGGTCAGGTTGTAGTACACCTTCCGCACCGGGTTGGCGAAGGCCCACTGGTACGCGAAGTTCATGAACGTCCCGTCCAGGGTGTCGAACAGGCTCATCCCGGCCGCGAACAGCAGCGGCAGGCAGACGATCGCGTACCAGGGCAGCCCGGAGGCGGCACCCGAGCCGGCCATCACCATCAGGGTGACCTCGGTCGCGGTGTCGAAGCCCAGGCCCAGCACCATGCCCACCGGGAACATCTGCCCGGGCCGGGTGATCGAACGGGTCGCCCGGTTCAGCACCCGGGCCATGAAGCCGCGCGAGTCGAGGTGCGCCTCCAGCTCCTTCTCGTCGAACTTCCCGGCCCGCATCGAGCGGAACACCCTGAGGATGCCGAGCAGCGCCGCCAGGTTGAGCGCGCCGATCAGGTAGAGGAACACGCCGGAAGTGGTCGTCCCGATCACGCCGAGCCACTTGTGGGTGGTCGACTCGTCGTCCATCAGGGTGTTCGCCAGCTGCGCGCCGCCCGCCACCAGGGCGGCCATCACCACCACCATCGAGGAGTGCCCGAGGGCGAACCAGAAGCCCACCGAGACCGGCCGCTTGCCGTCCGCCATCAGCTTGCGGGTGGTGTTGTCGATCACCGCGATGTGGTCGGCGTCGAAGGCGTGCCGCATCCCGAGGGTGTACGCGGTGATACCCAGGCCCACCCCGAAGACCTGGGTGCCGACCGCGTACTTCTCGGGTGCGACCAGGAAGATCAGCGTGCCGAAGGCCACCACGTGCATGGCCACGATCACCGCCATCAGCCCGGCGGTACGGACGGTGTCCTCGCGCCGCCACTGGAAGCTGGGCAGCGCGGAGGGGGCCGGTTCGGCCCCGGCGGCAACGGTTTCGGGCAGGGTCATCTGCGGATCACGCTCCAGCACCTCGTGGAAAACCTCGTGAGATGCCGTGGCCGGTCTCCTGGCTGACGGGACGCCCGTACCCGCCTTCCCAAGCGCGCGAGGCGCCCAGTGGCTCCATGGGTACGGACGACGTTCCTCCGCGGACGGAGGAACGACCCGATCACAGTGGCGAGGGCCGCTCCGGGCTGGGACCCCTGAGGGTCCGTCACCGGTCTTCCCGAGCACCACGGCGGGGAACACCGTAGGGGCCACGCCCCGACCCGTGCAAGGTTGCGCACCTGCGCAGGTGTCCAGGATCACAGACCGCCGCCTGCGAGAATGTCCGCATGCATCTCGTACCGGCCGACCGCGCGGGCCACCGCACCATCGACGGGCACCGGGTCTGCGAGGCCATCGCCGCGATCGGCGACCCGGCCCACGTCCGGTCCTGGGCCGAGCGGTTCTCCCTGCTCGCCGACCCCGGCCGGCTCGCCCTGCTGCTCGCCCTCCACCGGGCCGGGCCGCTCGCCGTCACCGACCTCGCGGTCGCCACCGGCATGCGCGACCCCGCCGTCTCCCAGGCCCTGCGGCTGCTCCGCACGGCCGGCGTGGTCACCGGCGACCGGGACGGACGCGTGGTGCGCTACCAGCTCGTGGACGAGGCCATGCGCCCCCTCCTCGACGAGTGCGCCGCCGGCGAACACCACGAGCCCACCGCGGCCACGGGCTGACCCACTGGCCCGGCCCCGGAACCGCGCCGCGGCCGGAACGGATGAGTACGATCATGACGTGCCGTCCCGCCCCCACGCCTGGCCCGCCGACCGGTGGAACACCCGACCGGTCAGGGCCCGCGTGCTGGCGGTCGCCCGCACCCTCACCTCGGCCACCCGGGTCCTGGACGTCCTGACCCTGCTGAACCCGGACGGCATCGAGCGGTACTTCACCGTCAACCCCGGCTCCGCCTTCGCCGACCGCGCCCTGGACGAGTACCTGCACGGCCTGCCCGGCTTCACCGTGCTGGACTGGGAGGACGCCGTCAGCCGCCGCTTCGACCTGGCCGTCGCCTGCGCCGTCCACTCCTCCATGCACCGGCTGGACGCCCGCCTCGTCGTCCTCCCGCACGGCGTCGGCTACAACCGGCTGGTCACCGAGTCCACCGGCGACACGGTCACCGCCGCCGGTCTGTCCCGCAACGAACTCACCCACCGCGGAAGGGTGTTCGTGGACGTCCTCGGCCTCTCCCACCCCGAGCAGCTGGACCGGCTGCGGGACTCCTGCCCCGAGGCGCTGGACGTCGCCCGGGTTGTCGGCGACCCCTGCTTCGACCGGATGCTCGGCAGCCGGCGCTCCCGCGACGGCTACCGCGCCGCGCTCGGTGCCACCGGCGGCCGACGGCTCGTCGTCGTCAGCTCCACCTGGAGCGAGCACTCCTTGTTCGGCCGCCGCCCGGACCTCCCCCGGCGGCTGGTCCGCCGGCTCCCCGCCGACGAGTACACGGTGGCCGTCGTCCTGCACCCCAACGTGTGGAGCCGCCACGACCCCGAGGCGCTGCTCGACGACGCCCGCCGGATGGGCCTGCGCCTGATCCCGCCCCACCAGGGCTGGCAGGCCGCGCTCGTCGCCGCCGACTGCGTGATCGGCGACCACGGATCGGTCACCGTCTACGGCGCCGCCCTGAACCACCGCACCCTGCTCGTCGCCACCGGCGCCGCCGAACTCGACCCCCGCTCCCCCGGCTACGCCTTCGGCCAGGCAGCGCCCGTCCTCGACCCGGACGGGGACCTCGCCGCCCAGGTCGAACAGGCCCTCGCCCGGGCCCCGGCCGACCTGAGCGCGATCACCGACCGCTCGCTCGCCCACCGCGGCGAATCCGCCCGGCTGCTGCGCCCGCTGCTGCACTCCTTCCTGGCCGGGCTGGACGAGCCCGGGGATGAACCGGCCCTGCCGCCCTACCCCAGGCCGGC
>NZ_JBIVVI010001037.1:0-3293 GCF_044757675.1 Kitasatospora sp. NPDC091257 | reverse complement strand
CGGCCACGATCGCGATGCGCACGTCCATCGGGTGCAGCGAGCGCAGGTAGCGGCAGAACTCCAGGAACTTCGAGCGGTTCTTGGTCTTCTTGATGTGGCCGTAGAGCCGGTCCTTGGCGAGGTCGTAGGCGGCGAACAGGTGCCGGACTCCGTGCGGGCGGGTGTAGGTCGCTCGTCGGCGGGGCCGGGGCTCACGGTCGGGGTCCTTGTGCCTGCCGCCGCGTTCGGCCCACTGGCGTCCGGGGTGGGGCTGGAGGTTGAGCGGCCCGAACTCGTCCATGCAGAAGACGACTTCGGGTTCTCCCTGCTCGGGTATGACCTCGCCGTCGGCGATCGCGTAGAGGTGCTCGACCCTTGCCTTCTTTGCGGCGTAGTCCGGGTCGCGGGAGGTCTTCCAGGTCTTCACGCGTTGAAAGGAGACGCCCTCCTCGCGGAGCAGGACCCGCAGGCCCTCGTGGCTGATGTCGTCGACCACCCCCTCGGCGACCAGGAAGTCGGCCAGCTTGGCCAGGCTCCAGGTCGAGAACGGCAGGCCGTGCTCGGCCGGCCTGGACTTGGCGATCTTCTTGATCTCACGGCGCTCGGGCAGCGTGAAGGTCCTCGGCCGTCCGCCCTTGTACTTCGGGTAGAGCGAGTCGAAGCCGTCGGTGTTGAAGTTGTGGATCACGTCCCGGACCCGGTCCGCGCTGGTGAACGTCACCTCGGCGATCTTCGCCACCGCCATGCCCTGCGCGGACAGCAGGACCATCTGGGACCGCCTCCAGGTCACCACGGACCCGGTGCCTCTGCGGACGATCCGCAGCAGGCGCCTGCCCTCGTCGTCGTCAATCTCCCGCACTCTTACGCGTTCAGCCACGTGATCATTCTGGCCGCTCGGTTGCCACCTGGCGGCAACCGAGCGATGCGTCACAACGGGGCGAACGCAGTCTGATGCGGCACTAGTAGGGCTTGGTCAGGTCGGCGCGGTGGTGGCGTGTCCTGGGGAGTGGGTGGCGCGTTGTTGGTGTGTGACACCTGGGGAGATGGCCGAGGTCCGGGAGGACCTGGAGGCGTTCACGGCGGAGTTGTTCGAAGCGTTCACGCGTGCTGACCAGCGGCGTTGGGGGCAGGCTTATGTGCGTGGGCTGCTTCTGGACGGCAGACGGAAGTCGGTGGAGCCGATGGCCGCGCGGCTCGGGGAGGACGGAAACCGGCAGGCTCTCGCGCACTTCGTCACGACAAGTCCCTGGGATCCGGCGCATGTCCGGGCCCGCTTGTCCTGGCGGATGCAGGACGCCATCGATCCGACCGCGCTGATCATCGACGACACGGGGTTCCTCAAGGACGGCGACGCGTCGGCGTGTGTGTCGCGGCAGTACACCGGAACCGCGGGCAAGGTCACCAACTGCCAGGTGGGCGTCTCGCTCCACCTGGCCCGTGACCACGCCTCGGCACCGGTCAACTGGCGGCTGTTCCTCCCCGCCGTCTGGGACCCCGAATCGACGAAGGCGGACCCGGACAAGGTCGCCCGCCGTGACCGGTGCGGCATCCCCGCCGGCCTGGGCCACGTGGAGAAGTGGCAGCTGGCCCTGGACATGATCGACGAGACCCGCTGTTGGGGTGTCCACGTCCCACTCGTCATCGCCGACGCCGGATACGGCGACGCCGCAGCCTTCCGCCTCGGCCTCCAGCAACGCGGCCTGCACTACGTGGTGGGGATCTCCACCACACCGACCGCGCACCCCGCCGAAGCCCGGCCGTTCACGCCCGCCTACAGCGGCACCGGCCGGCCGCCGGTGGCGAAGTACCCGGACAAGGCCCGCAGCGTGAAGGACCTGGCCATCGCCGCCGGTTCGAAAGCGGCCAGGCCGGTGTCGTGGCGGGAGGGATCGCGCCCCGGCAGGGCGAAGAGCGGCTTCAAACGGATGTACTCGCGCTTCGTGGCGCTGCGGATCCGCCCTGCCGGACGCGAGATCCGCGACGCCACCGAGGGCGTGGAACTGGCCGAGTGCTGGCTGCTGGCCGAATGGCCCGCCAAGGAAGCCGAGCCGGTCCAGTTCTGGCTCTCGAACCTGCCCGCCGGCACCCCGCTGACCACTCTGGTGCGAATGGCCAAGCTCCGCTGGCGAGTTGAGCACGACTACCGGGAGATGAAACAGGCCCTCGGCCTGGCCCACTTCGAGGGCCGCACGTTCACCGGCTGGCACCACCACGTCACGCTGGTCTCCCTCGCCCACGCGTTCTGCACCCTGCGCAGACTGGCCACCGCCCCAAAAGACGCGGGGCCGGCCTGAGTCTCTACCAAGTCGTCCGCGAGCTCCAGATCCTTCTGGCGACCTGGGCCGGCGCCTGCCCCACCTGCCACCGCGACATACCCACACGAAAACAGACCTGACCAAGCCCTACTAGCCACGACAATGAACGCAAGTGGCCCTCACAACAATTCGGCAAGCTCACCTAAAACCGTCAACTGACGCACAGCAGCGCAGCCCTGTCTCAGGGGGCTGGCCAATGGCCGGCGTCCTACCTCACTTGGTGGCTGACCCTGCCCGAAGGCGCCACCGGGCGGGCCGCCCGGCGGCGTCCGAACCGCAGGCCCTCCTGCCAGAAAGGTTCGGGCCGGGTCGGCGCCGTCCTGCCAGAGGTGCCTGCGATGGCGGCACGGCCGACCCGGAACTCCCCGATGACCTACTGCACCTGTCGAACCACCGAGACACCGTTCCCCGAGCGCCCCGACCGGCACGCCGCCGAACCGGGCTTCGCACTCGCCCTCGCCTACAACGGCGAACTGCCGGTCGGGTACGCCTACGGCAACACCGGCGCGTTCCTACCGGCCGTCGTCCCCTCCCCCGTCGCACCCGCACCACCGGCCGCCGGTAGCACGGCCGCCCCCGGCACCGCTCCGGCGCCGGGGGCAGAGCGGCACCGGCCGCACCGCCGGTGCCTTCAGGTGGCTTTCGGCGGACCGACGGTGCCGGCCGCCGGAACAGCAAGGGCCCGGAGCAGCAGCAGCCCCAACCCCAGGTCGACGACCACGCCCAACGCCTGCAGCCAGTCGGCCGTCTTCCCCGGCGAGTAGATCTCCAGGTAGTCGGACAGCGCGTGCACCAGCACCACCACCGGCAGCAGCACCACCCAACGCGCCGTCACCCCAAGGCTGGTCACCCCGCCGACCGCCAGCAGACCCCAGGCCCGGAGCAGCACCAGCACCACCACCGCGCCGGCCAGGACGACCAGCGGGATGCCGGCGGCCTGGTAGTTCTGCGAGGCGTCGTAGATGAACGACACCGGCGCGTCGGCCTGGGTGAAGTCGC
>NZ_JBIVVI010001036.1:0-3294 GCF_044757675.1 Kitasatospora sp. NPDC091257 | reverse complement strand
ATGGAGGAGAGCTGATCATCCGTCATCCCCGAGTCCGCACAGGACGTCCCAACCGGCCGAGCGAACGGTCGGGCACGGTGAGGAGGAAGAGCAGGTCGAGGTCGCCGAACAGGGCGAGGATCTCCCCGTCGGTGCGCCAGCGGCCGCGGCCGAAGCTCTCCTGGAGCTTGCGCTCCATGCGCCTGGTCTCCTCGTTCCCGCCGGAGCGGAAGTGGGAGATGTAGACCAGGCTGCCCGGGGGCACCCGCTCCGCCCACCAGCGCACGAGAGCGGCGGGCCGCTCGGAATCCTCCAGGTGGTGCAGGACGGCGCTGAAGACGACGCCCACCGGTTCGTCGAAGTCGATCAGGCGCCGTACGTCGGGGTCGCCGAGGATCCCCTCCGGCTCCAGCAGGTCCGCCCCGACCAGCGTGGTGCGGGGGTCGGCGGCCAGCAGCGCCCGGCCGTGGGCGAGCACGGTCGGATCGTTGTCGACGTAGACGACGCGGGCGTCGGCGCGGTGCCGCCGGGCCACCTGGTGCACGTTCTCGGCCGTGGGCAGGCCGCTGCCCAGGTCGACGAACTGTCGGACGCCGTCGCCGGCCATGGCGCCCACCGCGCGGACCAGGGCCCGGCGGTTGGCGAACGGAATGGCCACCGAACCGGGCAGCTCGTGGAGGAAGAAGTCGCCGACCTCGCGGTCGACGGCGTAGTTGTCCGTGCCGCCGAGCAGGTAGTCGTACACGCGGGCGATGCTCGGCTTCGACCGGTCGATCCCGGTGGTGCCGTCGGTCATGGGGCCAACCCGTCCCGGGGATCCGCTGTCGCCCCGATGGTAGGAGAGCCGTCCCGTCCCGTCCCGGCACCACGCGTGGACCCGCCGGGCTACCGACCCGCCGGGCTACTGCCGCGGACGGGGATCGTCGCGCGTGCGCAGCGCTTCGGCCAGCAGGCCCGCCACCACGACGGAGACGGGGTGGTCCGTCCCGACCGCCTCGGTCAGTCCGGCGAGGGCGGCCCGGTACCCCTCGACGGCCCCGGTGACGTCGCCCGCCGCCTCGTGCACCCGGGCCAGGGCGGCCCGGCTGCCGAGGGTGTCCGGGTGGTCCGGGCCCAGCAGCTGGGTGCGCTGCTCCAGCACGGTGGTGAGCAGCGACCGTGCCCGTTCCAGGTCGCCCGCGCCCCGGCAGGCCACCCCGAGGTTGTTGCGGGTGAGCACGGTGTCGCGGCTCTCCGGGCCGAGCAGCCGCTCCTGTTCGGCCAGCACGGTCTCGAACAGCGGGACGGCCCGGGCGGACTCGCCCCGCCCGTGGTAGGCGACCGCGAGGTTCCCGGCGCTGCGCAGCGTGTCCGGGTGGTCCGGGCCGAGGACCTCGCGGCGCAGGCGGAGGGCCTCCTCGAACAGGGGGAGCGCCCGTTCCGGCTCGCCGGCCGCGTCGTGGGCGGAGGCCAGCATGGAGAGGCTGACCAGGGTTTCGGGATGTTCCGGGCCGAGCACCCCGGTGCGCTGGGCCAGCGTCGTGCGGCAGAGGTCGAACCCGGTCGCGATGTCACCGCTCGTCAGGCAGAGGTGGGCGAGGTTGCTCCGGCTGAGCAGGGTGTCGGGGTGCTCCTCGCCCAGGGCGTCGGCACGCCGGGTCAGGACGTCCTGGTAGATCTCCCTGGCCCGTTCCAGGTCGCCGGCCGCGTGGTGGGCGTACCCGAGGTTGCTCAGACAGCTGAGGGTGTCGGGGTGTTCGGAGCCGACGAGTTCCTCGAAGTCGGCCAGCACCTCCTGGTAGAGGGCGATCGCCTGCCGGTAGCGGCCGACGGTCTCGTACGCCCCGGCGAGGTTGTTGCGCAGCCGTAGGCCGTTGAGCCCGACCATGGGCCCCGGCAGGTCGTCGGGTCTGGTGTCGGCGAGGTCCCTGCGGAGCAGGTCCTCGTAGATCCCGATGGCCCGGTCGAACCGGCCGAGGGCCGCGTGGGCGCCCGCCAGGTCGCTCAGCAGGGTGAGGGTCCTGAGGTGGTCCGGGCCGAGGGCGACCCGGCTGTCGTCGGCGGCCTTCTCGTACTCCTCGACCGCCTGCTGGACGCTGCCGCGGGCCTGGTGGGTGGAGGCGAGGCTGCTGCGGATGTTGAGGGTGGTGAGGTGCCCGGGGCCGTGGACCCGCAGGCTCTGCTCCAGGAGCGGGCCGAGGATCCCGATGCTCCGGTCGGGCCGGCCGGTCGCGAGGTGGACCCGGGCGACCGCGGAGCGGGCCACCAGCGCGAGCGGGTGCTCGGGCCCGAGCCCGTGCCGGATCTGGGCCTCGTACGCCTCGTACAGCGGCAGCGTCCGGGTGGTCTGCCCCCCGGCCTCCAGGTGCAGGGCGGCGCCGGCGTAGAGGTTGAACACCGCCGAGTCGCAGCTGTCCCGCGGGTCGGTCGCGGCCAGGGCACGGATCTGGCCGACCAGGCGGGCCAATTCGGCGGCGTCGGGGTCCTGGTCGGGCCCGGCCGGACGCACGGTCCGCAGCAGGGCCTGCTCGGCCTCGTACCGGCCCCGGGGAGCGGCCCCCGCCGGGCGCCGGGCGAGGGCGTCGGCGCGCAGCACGCCCTGGACCAGCCGGTGCACCCGGACGTCGCGCCAGGCGTAGCCGATCATGCTGTAGGCGTGCAGGACGCCGAGCGCGTCGTCGGCCGCGATCTCGTCCGGGGCCAGCCGGTCCACCAGGTCGCGCGGGCAGCCGTCGGCGTCCAGCCAGGCCAGGGCGTGCAGGAGGTCGACCGCGACCGGGTCGTCCTCGGCGACCGCCGCCAGGGTGACCTGCCAGACCCTGGCGACGGTGCGCTGCGGGTCCCGGCCCGCCGGGGTCCTGGACAGCTGGAGCCCGAGCCGGCCGCGGTAGGCGGCGACCGTGGTGCGGGTCCGGCGCAGGTAGGCGCCCGCCTGGTCCAGGGCGAGCGGGAGGCCGCCGAGCTCCCGGGCCAGCTGCCCGACCTCCCAGCGCGACTCGTCGGACCCGTCCCACTCGGAGACCCAGGACCACAGCAGCTCGGCCGCCTGCTCCTGCGGGAGGACGTCGAGTGCGAGCAGCGCGTCGCCGGAGTCGACGCCGACCGCGTCCCAGTCGTCGGCGAGCCGGGTGGTGACCAGGTGGTGCCCGCCGGTGAGGCTGCCCAGGAACGGTGCGAGGAGCGCCGGGTCCTCGACGTTGTCGTACACCAGCAGCCAGTTCGTGTGGTGCTGGAACCAGGCCAGCGCCCAGGCGGTCAGCTCCGGCCGCTGCGCGGTTCCGGCCCACACGGGGTTCAGCCGCCGGGCGATCTCGGCCAGGGCCTCTTCCACGGCCC
>NZ_JBIVVI010001035.1:0-3295 GCF_044757675.1 Kitasatospora sp. NPDC091257 | reverse complement strand
GGCTCGTCCCCTCCTACACCCCGGAGCACCCCTTCAACAGTCGACGGCGGACGCTGCTCCGCGACGGGGACACCTACCTGCTGATCGCCCAGGGGAGCATGCGCGACTACCACTGCGTGTTCAAGGTGTGGGAGCTGCTGTGGGACAGCAAGCGGCCGGAGGTGCAGGCGGAGCGACTGGTCGAGAGGCCCGGGGAAGGCCGCTGAGGGCGAACGGACGACAGCCGACGAGCACCGGTTCACAGATCACAGATCACAGCCGCCGGATCACAGCCGACAGCCGACAGCTAACGGATAACAGCTGACAGATTTCACACTCTGTCAGCTGTTATCCAACCCCACAGAGCCGCAGCAGCGCCGTGGTCGCCGCACCCGCGACGACCACCAGCGGGAACGGTGCCCGGCACAGCGCGAGCACTCCCGCGACCAGTACGCCCGCCGGGCGGGCCCACCCCGCGAAGCCGTGCCCCTGGGTCAGCGCGCCGGTCGTGACCAGGGCCACCAGCAGCACCGCCGCCGCGACGGCCAGCAGGTGCCGCAGCCGCTCCGAGAGGGCGAGCCGACCGGCGAGCAACGGCCCGGCCAGTCGGTAGGCGTACGTTCCGGCCGCGAGCAGCAGAACGGCGTACAGCGGCATCATCGGACCTTCGCCTTCTCCTCGTCCGCGGCATTCGGTCCGTCCGCCGCCTTCCGACCCGACTCCCCAGCCGCCGGCCGACCGGCGAACACCAGCCCGACCAGGGCGAGCAGCACCGGCAGCCCGGCGGGGACGAACGGGGTCGCCGCGACCGCGACCACCGCGCCCGCCACCGCCGCCGTACGGGTGCGGCGGTCCGCGAGCGAGGGCAGGACGAGCGCGAGCAGCACCGCGGGGAAGGCCGCGTCCAGGCCGAACGCGTCCGTGTCACCGATCAGCCCGCCCGCGAGGGCGCCGAGCAGCACCGAGACGTTCCAGACCACGAACAGGGCGACCCCGCAGAGCCAGTACACGGCCCGGCGCCGACGGGGATCGCTCTGCTGCAGGGCGAAGGCGACGGTCTCGTCGGTGAGCAGTTGCGCTCCCACCAGCCGCCGCCACCACGGGCCGTCGGGCACGTCGGCCACGGTGAAGCCGAAGGGCAGCAGCCGGGCGTTGAGCACCAGTCCGGTGGCGACCGCGGCGAGGGCGCCGCCACCGGAGAGCACCACGCCGACCGCCGCGAACTGGGAGCCGCCGGCGAAGACCAGGACGGAGAGGGCGATCGGCACCCAGAGGGGCAGGCCCCCGGAGACGCTGATCGCGCCGAAGGACGCGCCGACCAGGGCATCGGCCAGGCAGACCAGGGCGACGTCCCGGAGGGTGGCACGCTCCAGTGTTCGAAGTAGCGAACGCATGTTCATTAGAGTGAACCGACTCGACGTCGTTCGTCAAGGCGAACACTCGGACCGATCAGGCGAACGGCGGCCGATGCGACCGGCCGTGGCAGCATGAACGGCGACATCGGCCGCACCGGCGGCCATGGAAGCGGCCAGGAGGAAGCGTGAGTGGCGAGCATGAGTGACCAGAGCACCCCGGCCACGGACTCCGGCGGCTCCGGCGGCTCCGACGGTTTCGGCCGCTCCAGCAGCAGCGACAGCAGCGGCGGCGGCAGCAGCAGCAGCAGCAGCAGCAGCAGCAGCAGCGCCAACGGCGGCGGCGAGCTGATCGGCCAGATCGCCGCCTCGATCAGGCGCGAGCGCGAGCGCAGCGGGCTGTCGATGGCCGAGCTGGCCCGGCGCGCGGGCATCGCCAAGTCCACGCTGTCCCAGCTGGAGTCCGGCGCCGGCAACCCCAGCGTGGAGACGCTCTGGGCGCTCGGCGTCGCACTGAACGTGCCGTTCAGCCGACTCGTCGACCCGCCGCGCCCGGCGGTCAAGGTGATCCGGGCCGGCGAGGGCCCGGTGACCCACTCCGAGCGCGCCGACTACGCCGCCACCATGCTCTCCTCCTGCCCGCCCAACGCCCGGCGCGACATCTACCGGATCGAGGCGCAGCCGGATGAGACCAGGGCCTCCGATCCGCACATGCCCGGCACCGTCGAGCACGTGCTGATCGGTGCCGGGCGGGCGCTGGTCGGGCCGACGGAGGCACCGGTGGAGCTGGGCCCGGGCGACTACGTGAGCTACCCGGGCGACACTCCGCACGTCTTCCGCGCCCTGGCTCCGGACACCCTCGCGGTAATCGTCATGGAGCACATATGACGACTCGTCGGGACTGACAGGAAGGGGCCTCCTACTTCAACAGCCCGTCCAGGAACGGGTTTCCGAAGACCCGGTGCGGGTCGTGGCGGTCCAGGACGGCGACCGCCTCGTCCCAGCCGGGCCCGCCGCCAGCCCGCAGACTGTCCGGAACGACCCGGCCGAGCAGGTCGGGGTCGGACCAGGCGGCGGCGTCGGTGTACGCCCAGCCCTTGGACCACTCGACCCGCAGGCCCGCCCGGGAGCCGTCGAAGGTGCGCAGCAGCCACTGCTCCAACTCCCGCGCGAAGCGCTCCAGTCCGGGGGTGCCGGGGAAGGCGAGGACGTCCAGCCAGACGGCCGTGTCCCACTCCGGGCGGTCGGCGCGCGGTCGCAGCGCGGACAGCAGCGGGGGCCGGGCGCCGGGGACGCCGCAGGAGGCCGGGTCGTCCAGGCCAGTGACCCGGATCTCCACCGCGCCGTTCACCGGGAACTCGCCCCGGGCCTGGTAGGAGGCGAGCAACTCCCGGTAGTAGGCGGCGAATTCACTCACCGCCCATTGGAGGTCGGCGCGCTTGAGGAGGATCGCGTAGCCGTTGGCGGTGACTCGCAGGGTGGTCGGGCGGACGTACTGGAGCAGGGTGCGCGAGGGTCCCCAGAGGTCGGACCGCAGTCCGCCCGCGAGCAGGTGGGTGAGCACCTCGCCGCTGAGCAGTCGGCGCAGCAGGGCGCCGGAGAGCAGGACTTCGGTGATGTCACCGGTGAGTCCCACCTTCGTGACCAGGTACTGGAGTTGGCCGAACAGCGGGGCCGAGGCCCAGGCGCCGGTGACGATCTCGCCGGCGAGCCGGGCGACCGGTTCCGGAAGGCTGTCCGAGAACGGGTAGTTGTACGGGTGGTCGACGGACAGGGAGGCGAGCGGCTTGCTCGGGGTGACGCTCCAGGTCTTGAGCCAGGGGTACTCGGTGTAGGCGAACCAGATCGCCTCTACCCGACCGTCGCGTTCCACGAAGTCGGCGAGGGTGCGCGGGCCTCCTCCGCTCCCGAGGACACCGCCGAGGACACCGCCCAGCACTCCCCCGAGCACTCCGCCGAGCCCC
>NZ_JBIVVI010001034.1:0-3300 GCF_044757675.1 Kitasatospora sp. NPDC091257 | reverse complement strand
GGCCACTCGGACGTGGTCGGCGGTGCGCTGGTGCTGGCCGACGCGGGCCCCGGCGGGGTGAAGGCGGCCACCCGGCGTGCCAAGGCGGCCCGGGCGGGTCGCACCGCGAGCGTCCGGAACGGCGAGCGCGGCCGGGGCGGGCGGCGCCGCAGCCGCTGATCCGGCGTGACGCCGACGACGTACCGAACACGGGCGGACGGGCCTCCTGCGAGGGAGGATCGTCCGCCCGTCGTCGTTCAGGTGGCGGACGGGCCGCTGTTCCCCCCGGCGTTCGGCCGGGTGGTGCCCCCGGGACTCCGGAGTGTCGCAACGTCAGATTTCCGGCATAGCGGGCATGGTGTTTCACGTGAAACGTCGCTCCTTGCTCTCGGGCATCCTCCGCCGTGACCGGGCGGCGACTGTTGCCGCTCCGGTTTCACGTGAAACACTGACCCCCATGCAGGACTCGGAGACCGTCGACCAGATCGATGACACGCCCATCGCACGGGCTGCCCAGGCTGCGGTTCAGGCGATCGGCCGAGCGGGCGAGGGACTGCCCCGGCCCGCCGCCACCCGGGTGATCGTGGTCGCCAACCAGAAGGGTGGGGTGGGCAAGACCACCACCACCGTGAACATGGCCGCCTCGCTCGCCATGCACGGCCTGCGCGTCCTGGTCGTCGACCTCGACCCGCAAGGCAACGCCTCCACGGCGCTCGGCATCGACCACCACGCCGAGGTGCCGTCCATCTACGACGTCCTGGTGGAGGGCAAGCCGCTGGCCGACGTGGTGCAGCCGGTGCACGACGTCGAGGGGCTGTTCTGCGTTCCCGCCACCATCGACCTGGCCGGCGCCGAGATCGAGCTGGTCTCCCTGGTGGCCCGGGAGAGCCGGCTCCAGCGGGCCATCGCCGCCTACGAGCAGCCGCTCGACTACATCCTGATCGACTGTCCGCCCTCGCTGGGTCTGCTGACGGTCAACGCCCTGGTCGCCGGCCAGGAGGTGATGATCCCGATCCAGTGCGAGTACTACGCCCTGGAGGGCCTCGGTCAGCTGCTGCGCAACGTCGAGCTGGTGCGCGCGCACCTCAATCCCGCACTGCACGTGTCGACCATCCTGCTCACCATGTACGACGCCCGGACCAGGCTGGCCGCCCAGGTCGCCGAGGAGGTCCGGACCCACTTCCACCAAGAGGTGCTGAGCACGGCGATCCCGCGCTCGGTGCGCATCTCGGAGGCGCCCAGCTACGGGCAGACGGTGCTCACCTACGACCCGGGCTCGACCGGGGCGCTCTCCTACCTGGAGGCCGCCCGCGAGCTCGCGCTGCGTGCGGTGGGCCAGGGCGGCTCGCTGGTGGGTCAGCAGCGGGACGGCCAGCAGGGGCACGGCGCCCCGGTGGCACAGCACGGCACGACGGAGGGTCATCAGTGAGTGCTCGCAGGGTTGGTCTGGGACGAGGGCTGGAGGCGTTGATCCGCCCCGCCGCGCCGGTGGACGGCGGGGCGGAGGCGAAGCCCGCGGCAGCCGCGCCCGCACCGGCCTCGGTGACGCCGCTGCCGAGCGGCCGCGGCACGGTGGCGGCCCGGGCGGCCGCGGAGAAGCGGGCCGAGCAGGCGCAGCCGGCCGGTGCGTACTTCGCCGAGCTGCCGCTGGACGCGATCACCCCGAACCCGCGCCAGCCGCGTGAGGTCTTCGACGAGGACAAGCTGGCCGAGCTGGTCACCTCCATCAAGGAGGTCGGGCTGCTCCAGCCGATCGTGGTCCGCCAGGTCGGTGCGGACAGCTTCGAGCTGATCATGGGCGAGCGCCGCTGGCGCGCCTCCCGGGAGGCCGGGCTGGAGCGGATCCCGGCGATCGTCCGGGCCACCGAGGACGACAAGCTGCTGCTGGACGCGCTCCTGGAGAACCTGCACCGCGCCGAGCTGAACCCGGTGGAGGAGGCGGCCGCCTACGACCAGCTGCTGCGGGACTTCGCCTGCACCCACGAGGAGCTGGCCGACCGGATCGGCCGCTCCCGCACGCACGTCTCCAACACCCTGCGGCTGATGAAGCTCCCGCCGTCCGTCCAGACCCGGCTGGTGGCCGGGACGCTGATGGCCGGACACGCCCGGGCGCTGCTCGGCCTGTCGGGGCCCGAGCAGCAGGAGCGGCTGGCCGCGCGGGTCATCGCCGAGGGCCTCACGGTGCGCAACGTCGAGGAGATCGTCGTGCTGATGCGCTCGGAGGAACCGGAGGAGCCCAAGCGCCAGGCGCCGAAGGCGGGCAAGCTGAACTCCCCGGCCTTCAACGACCTGGCGAGCCGGCTGTCCGACCGCTTCGACACCCGGGTCAAGGTCGAGGTGTCGCAGCGCGGCGGGAAGCTGGGCAAGGGCAAGGTGGTGCTGGAGTTCGGCTCGGTGGAGGACCTGAACCGGATCCTGGACAGCATGGCCCCGGGTGAGGACGGTCTGCGGCTGTCGCAGGGCTGAGCCGGACCGGCCGGCCGAGGGCAACGACCCGATGGGTGCGTGTTCCACGTGAGCGCTGTTTCACGTGAAACATGCACCCATCGGCGTTCGTGGGGGAATGCTCGACCGTGAGAGGGAGGAGGTGCGGCCATGGGACGGCGGATCGCTCCGCTGACGCTGGACAACCTCGGGGACCTGCCGAACGGCTGTCGCTCCTGCGTGTTCTGGGAGCTGGACCCGGTCAGCGCGAAGGAGGCGGTGGAGGCGGGCAAGCCGGAGCTGGAGAAGGAGGGGTGGATCTCCACGGTGCTGCTGGAGTGGGGCTCCTGCGGGCGGATCGTCTACGTGGACGACCGGCCCGCCGGGTTCGTGCTCTACGCACCGCCCGCCTACGTCCCCCGCTCGCAGTCCTTCCCGACCAGTCCGGTGTCGGCGGACGCCGTTCAGCTGATGGTCAGCCGGGTGCTGCCGGGCTACCAGCGCCAGGGCCTCGGCCGGGTGCTGGTGCAGACGGTGGCCAAGGACCTGATCGGGCGAGGGGTGCGGGCGATCGAGGCCTTCGGCTCGTCCGGGCGGGTGCCGACCAGCTGCGTGCTGCCGGCCGACCATCTGCTCGCGGTCGGCTTCAAGACCGTCCGCCCGCACCAGCGCTACCCGCGGCTGCGTCTGGAGGCGCGGACGACGCTCTCCTGGCGGGGTGATGTGGAGGGGGCGCTGGAGCGGCTGTTGGGCGGCGGGCGCAAGGAGCCCGCGCTGCGGCCGTTCTAGCGGTCGCCTCCGTAAGGCGTCTCCGTAGGGCGTCGCCGTAGGGCGTCTCCAGGGGCGTCCGGAGGGCCGGGCCCGGAAACGACGGCGGCGGGGGGGCCCCCCCCCCCC
>NZ_JBIVVI010001033.1:0-3302 GCF_044757675.1 Kitasatospora sp. NPDC091257 | reverse complement strand
GGACTGCTACGGAAACACCCCCCCTGCCTTCCTTCATTCCCCGGCTCACGAGGTGTCGATGTGATGCGCTTCCCCTTGGATTCGGACGCTGATCGTGTCGCTGTCATCGGAATGGCGGGCAGGCTGCCGAAAGCCCCGGATCCGGAGGCGTTCTGGCGACTGCTGTGCGACGGGGCCGACGCGATCACCGCGCCGCCCGCGGGCCGGCAGGGCGTACGGCACGGCGGCTACCTGGACCGGGTGGACGGCTTCGACGCGGCGTTCTTCGGTGTGTCCCCCCGTGAGGCCGCCGGCATGGACCCGCAGCAGCGGCTCATGCTCGAACTCGCCTGGGAGGCCCTGGAGGACGCCCGGATCGTGCCGAGCACGCTGACGGGCGGCCCGACGGGGGTGTTCGTCGGCTCGATGTGGGAGGACTACACGTCCCTGGCCTACCCCGGTCACATCACGCCGCACACGCTGACCGGCACCAACCGGGGCGTCATCGCCAACCGCGTCTCGCACTTCCTCGGTGTGCGCGGACCGAGCATGACGGTCGACACGGCCCAGTCGTCGGCGCTGGTCGCGGTGCACCTGGCGGTCGAGAGCCTGCGCCGCGGCGAGTCGGCGCTCGCCCTGGCCGGCGGGGTGAACCTCAACCTGACCGCCGCCCGCGAGGAGGGAGCGGCGGAGTTCGGCGGCCTGTCCCCGGACGACCGCTGCTTCACCTTCGACGCCCGGGCCAACGGCTTCGTCCGCGGCGAGGGCGGCGCCTTCCTCGTCCTGAAACCGCTGGACCGGGCCCTGGCCGACGGGGACCGCGTCTACGGTGTCATCCGGGGCAGCGCGGTCAACAACGACGGCGCCACACAGAGCCTGACCGTGCCCAGCGCGCAGGCCCAGGAACAGGTCATCCGCGAGGCACTGGCCCGCGCCGGCGTGCGTCCCGCGGATGTGCAGTACGTGGAGCTGCACGGCACCGGCACCGCTGTCGGCGACCCCATCGAGGCCGCCGCCCTCGCGGCGGCCTACCGCGACCCGGCCGAGTCCGGCGACGCCGACAGCGCCCTGCGGGTCGGATCCGCCAAGACGAACGTCGGCCACCTGGAAGGCGCCGCGGGCATCGTCGGTCTGCTCAAGGCCGTCCTCAGCGTGTACCACCGCGCACTGCCGCCGAGCCTGAACCACGAAACCCCCAACCCCGGCATCCCTCTCGACGCACTGGCGCTGCGGGTCCAGACCGCTCCGACCCCCTGGCCGCGGCCGGACGCGCCCCTGCTCGCCGGAGTGTCGTCGTTCGGCATGGGCGGCACCAACGCGCACGTGATCGTCGGGCAGGCGCCCGATGCGGCCGCGCCGCCGGCCCGGCGGCCCGCCCCCGAGGCTCGGTCGGCGCCGTGGATCGTCACGGCGCGGACCAAGCAGGCGCTGCGAGCGCAGATCGAGCGCCTGCGCGAACACGTGCGCAGCCACCCGGACCTGACGGGCGCCGAGGTCGCGCACGCGCTGGCCACCACCAGAACCCGGTTCGCGCACCGCGCGGTCCTGCTCGACTCCGTCCAGGTCGCCGCCGGCCGGGCCGGCACCCCGGGCCGTACCGTCTTCGTGTTCCCCGGCCAGGGCGCGCAGTGGGTCGGCATGGGCCGGGAGCTGTACGCCGCGTACCCCGCCTTCCGGGCCGCCATGGACGAGTGCGCCCAGGCCCTGGCCCCGTACACCGACTGGTCCCTGGCCGATGTCCTGGACGGCGCCCCGCTCGACCGCGTGGACGTCGTGCAGCCCGCCCTGTTCGCGGTGATGGTGTCCCTGGCGGCACTGTGGCGCTCCTTCGGTGTCGAGCCCGACGCGGTGGTCGGGCACTCGCAGGGCGAGATCGCCGCGGCATACGTCGCGGGCGCGCTGTCGCTGTCCGACGCGGCCCGGATCGTGGCACTGCGCAGCCGCGCGCTGGTGGCGCTGACCGGCCGGGGCGGCATGGTGTCCGTGGCCCTGTCCGCCGAGCGGGCCGAGGACCACGTGTCGCGCTGGGGCGGCGCGCTGACGGTCGCCGTGGTCAACGCCACCGGCTCGGTCGTGGTGTCCGGCGACACCCAGGCCCTGTCCGAACTGGTCGAGTCCTGCGCGGCGGACGGTGTCCGCACACGCGTCGTCCCGGTGGACTACGCCTCCCATTGCGCGCACGTCGAGGCGATCCGCGAGCGGCTGCTCACCGAACTGGACGGTGTGCGGCCGAGGCAGGGCACGATCCCGTACTACTCCGCGGTCACCGGCGGCCTCCTCGACGACACCACGGGGCTCGACGCCGGCTACTGGTACCGCAACGTGCGCGAGCCGGTCCGCTTCGACCTGGCCACCGCCGCACTGCTGGCGGACGGGCACGACGTCGTGGTCGAGGTCAGCCCGCACCCGGTGCTGCTGCCCGCCCTCGAACAGATCCTGGAACAGGCCCGCGAGCGGACCGGCGTGCCCGGCGTCGCCACCGGCACGCTGGGCCGTGACCGGGGCGGGCCGGAGGTCTTCCTGACCGCGCTGTCCCGGCTGTTCGTGGCCGGCGTGCCGGTCGACTGGTCCCCGGCCGTCGCCGGGGCCGCGCCGGTCGACCTGCCCACGTACGCCTTCCAACGTCGTTCGTACTGGCTGCCCGAAGCGACGGCCGGGCAGAGCGGACGGACCCCGGCCGGCCCGGGGACGCACGCAGCGGAGACCGCCGCGCCCGGCCGGCCGGACGGCGGCCCGGAGACCCGCGACACCGGGGCGGGCGGCACGGACACGGGCGACCCCGAGTCGGGCGACACGGTCGACGCGGCCGCCGTGGTCGCGGCGCAGATCGCGCTCGTGCTGGGCCACGAGAACCGCCACGCTTCTCGACCCGCGCCGAGTCCCGCTGGTTCTCCGCGAACGGCTGGTCGGTGGTCGGCATGACCGGGCACCCGGAGGCCGCGCTGGCGCGTGAACTCGGACTCTGCTACAGCACGTTGGCGCTCGTCACCGACCACGACGCGGGCGTCGAGGCAGGTGAGGGCGTCACCCAGGCCGAGGTGCTGAAGGTCTTCGCGGGCAATGTCGACCGGCTGCGCACGGTGCTGTTCAAGGCGATCGAGCTGCTGCCCGTCGACCGGGACTGCGTCTGCTCGCACGCCCTGGACGGTCTCACCACCGGTCTCGCGGGCGTCCCCGGAGCCTGACCGGGCCGCAGCGGCGGCGCCGCCGGTCCTCGGTGACGGGGCGCCACGGTGGCAGGGTGGGGGACGATCATCACCATCGGTGGCATCATCTCGGGCCTCCAGCGGAAGATGACCAAGCAGGGCAACGCCTGGGCCATC
>NZ_JBIVVI010001032.1:0-3305 GCF_044757675.1 Kitasatospora sp. NPDC091257 | reverse complement strand
GGGGCACATCGGCGGTCGCCGGTGGGGGTCGACGGGGGGTCTGCGAGGGGTCGGCGGGGGGGGCGGCGGGGTCGCCGCGAACTCGGCCGGATCGCGACCACCCGTTCGCGTGAATACGGGTCGAAGCCGCCGCCAGGCCGCCGGAGTTCCAGACCATCGCATGAATGACGATCAATCAAAAGCTCTTCCGACAAGGCCTTGTGGCGACCGCTTCCACCGTCGCGGCGCTGGCCGCGACGGCCGCCCAGGCCGCACCCGTCCAGCGGGACGACGGCCCGCACCGCTACAAGGTGTCCATCCGGAGCGCCGGGGCCTGGGCGCTGCCCGCCGGCCTGACCTCCTTCACGGTGTACGCCCGGGGGCCCGGCGGCGGCCCGTCCGGTCGGGACGGCCGCCCGGGCACCCGCCGCCAGGGCACCCGCCACAGTCGTCCGACATCGCACGAGACCGCCCCAAACCGTTCGGAACCGCTCCGCCGCCACCCCGCGGACGCGCCCAAAAGGGGTGTGATTCCGGCCGATTCGGCGATCGCCCTGCCAACGAACCGACCGTGGATGAGACTTGGCCGTCGGACCGGGAACCCGACCGACCCGAATCCGACGGAGCATCAACTCTCTTGATCCACTTGATCGTTGACACGACAGGAGTTTCCGGATGGCTGGTTCCCCCACCCTTCGCAGAGCCGCCCCGGCCGCCGCCGCGGCGGCCGTCGCCCTGCTGCTCGGCCCGGTGCCCACGGCCGCGGCGGCAGACCCGGGCGCACCACTGCCGACCCCGCACCTGCTGCCACTGCCCGCGAACGCCGCCCCGCTCAGCTCGGTGTACGACCTGAACAACGCGGGCGACATCCTCGGCGAGACCTACCTGAACATCCCCAACCGGTTCGCCCCGCGCGCGCTCCGCTGGAACGCCCACCGGTCCGGCGTCACCACCCTGGAACCGCTGCCCGGCGAGGTCGCCACCCGCCCGGGCTCCCTGAACGCTGCGGGCGTCGCGGTCGGGGTCTCCTTCGCCACGCTGACCGACAACCACCCGGTCCGCTGGGCGGCGGACGGCACCCCGACCGCGCTGGAGCTGCCGGCCGGAGCCCGCGGCGGCAGCGCGTCCAGGATCAACAACGCCGGTGTGGTGATCGGCGGCTGGTACGACTCCGGCTACCGGTCCAAGCCCTTGAAGTGGCAGGCCGACGGCACCCGGGTCGACCTGCCGCTGCTGCCCGGCGACGGCACCGGCTCGGCCTCGTTCATCAACGACGCGGGCTTCGTCATCGGCTGGTCCTCGGGGTCCGTCGGCGGCGAGTCCCGGACCCGGACGGTGGTCTGGAGCCCGTCGGGCGACGTGACGGCGCTTCCGCTCCCCCCGGGGATCGACGCGGCCGGGGTCGTCCGGATCACCAACGACGGCGTGATCCTCGGCCAAGGACGGCGCGCGGGGGGCACCGAGTTCGACCGGGTGGTGGCCTGGGACGCGAACGGCACCGCCCGGGACGTGGCCTACGGCCGGCTGAGCTCCGTCAACAACGCGAACACCATCGCCGGAACGACGTTCGGTGCCGACCGCTCCGAGCATGCCGCGCGCTGGACCCTGGACGGCACGCTGACGCTGCTCGACGCCCCGGCGGGCCGGCAGGCCTGGGCGAGCACGATCAACGCCGCGGGCACGACCGTCGGTTTCGCGGAGGGTCCGACCCCGTACCGCCGCACGCCGGTGCTGTGGCGGCCCGACGGCACGGCCGTGCCGCTCCCGCCGTCCTCGCTCGGCCCCTACGCCCGGGCCCTCCTCGTCAACGAATCCGGGGTGATCGCCGGGGATGCCACCTGGTACGACGCGCCGAACGCGCAGGACCTCCCGCGCGCGATGATCTGGAAGCCCTGATGGCCGCGGCCCGCCTCCACCTCGACCTCGACCTCGACAGGACGGACGCGACGGACGGGACGGGAGTCCGCCGGACGACCGGCTCGCGTCCCCCGCGCCCCGCGGCCCTCGTCGCCGCAGCGGCCCTCGTCGCCACCGCCGCGTCCGCCGCCCTGCTGCTCGGCCCGGTGCCCACGGCCACGGCGGCCGCTCCGGCCGCACCGCTGCCGGCCCCGCGGTTCCTTCCCGAGCCGCCGGGCACCGCCTACAGCCTGGCGCGGGGCCTGAGCCGCGACGGCGCCGTCGTCGGCGAGTACTACGCGGACGTCTCCGGGCAGTTCACCCCGCGCGCCGTGCGCTGGCATCCCGACCATCTCGGCTACACCGTCCTGGCGCCGCTGACCGGCGACCTGTCCAGCCGCCCGGTGGGGCTCAACGGCACGGGCACCGTGGTCGGGCTCTCCTACCGGACGATGTCCGACAACCACCCGGTCCGCTGGGCCCCGGACGGGACCGCCACGGCGCTGGCGCTGCCGGCCGGTGTCCGCGGCGGCAGCGCGTCCTCGGTCAACGACGCCGGCGTGGTGGCCGGCGGCTCGTACGACGACACGTACCGGTCCAAGCCCCTGAAGTGGCGGGCCGACGGCACCAGGGTGGATCTGCCGCTGCTGCCCGGCGACACCGCGGGCTCGACCGCCGCCGTCACCAACGCGGGCGTCGTCGCCGGCACCTCCGAGCGGAGCCTCGGCGACGGCCGCTCCCAGGAGACCCCGGTGCTCTGGAGCCCGGCGGGCGCCGTGTCCGCGCTCCCGCTTCCGCCGGGCCTCGACGGGGCCCGGGTGGACGGGATGACCGACGACGGCGTGGTGCTCGGTCACGGGCGGCGCACCGGAGGCACGGAGTTCGACCGGGTGCTGGTGTGGACTCCCGGCGGCGCCGTCCGCGACGCCGGCTACGGTCGGACGAGGGCCGTCAACAGCGCGGGCACCGTGGTCGGGGCGACGTTCGACAGCCACCGCTCCGCCTTCGCCGCCCGCTGGAACCCGGACGGTACGCAGACCCTGCTCGACGGCCCGGCGGGCCGGCAGAGCGAGGCGATGGCGGTCAACGGCGCGGGAACCGCCGTCGGCGAGGCGCAGGGCCCGGACTGGAACCGCACCACGGCCCTGCTGTGGAGGCCCGACGGGACGGCCGTGCCGCTCCCGCCGTCCCCGCTCAGCCCGTACGCCCAGGCGCTGTTCGTCAACGACGCCGGGGTGGTCGCCGGGAACGCCGTCGAGCTCGACGCGGCCGGCGAGCCGGTCGCGGCCCACGTGATCGTCTGGAAGTCCTGACGGTTCGACGGCGGACGGCGGGGGGGGGGGGGGGGCCCCCCCCCCCCCCCCCCGGGGCGGGGGGGCCCCCCCGCCCCCCCCCCCAAACACACAAAAAAAAAAACCAAAGCCCAATAA
>NZ_JBIVVI010001031.1:0-3307 GCF_044757675.1 Kitasatospora sp. NPDC091257 | reverse complement strand
CGGCACGGTCGCGCGGGAAGCCCTCGGACATGCACAGCAGGAGGCCGTCCGCGGAGACCACCACGGTGTGGGACACCCCGGGGGTGTTGTCCACGAAATTGGTGATCAGCCAGTTCAGGTTCTGTGCGGCCTGGCTCATCTGAGTCAACTCAACGCTCCTGGTGGTTCGAGCCGCCGAAGAGATCGGTGCTCCGGTTCTGTCCGTTGCCGGACTGGTCTACCTGATCGGGGTCGATCCGGAAGCTTCCGGTGTTACCGGCGCTGCGGCCCTGCTCCACACCGCGGCGCAGGTTGGTGAGGCGGCCACGGACCTCCTCCGGGCTGCGGGAGACCTGCGGCCCGTCCTGCGGGGTGGGCTTGGCGTTGCCGGGCACCAGGTTCTGCTTGGGCACGCGCCGCGGCAGACCGGCACCGGTGGTGCCGCTGGAGCTGGGCTCGCGCAGCTGCTCGGCCCGCTGCCAGTCGCCGTCGTTCGGCGACTGCCAGGCGGTGCTGGCGGTCGGGCCGGTCGGGCCGTATCCGCCGAGCGAGGACACGTCGTGGCCGCGCTGGGTCGGGGACGCCGAGGTGTCCTTGGCGCCGGCGAACCAGTTCGGGGCGTCGCCGGACGCGCCGGCGCCGGACGGGGCGGCGGCGGGGCCACCGCTCGCCAACTGCTCGCCGGGGCGGCGCTGCGGCAGCCCGGACGGCAGGGTGGTGTGCGCCTCGGCGGCGGGCAGCGCGGGCGGCTCCGGGGCGTACGGGTGACCGGCCGGGGACTCCTCGGCCTGCCGGCCGTACTGGTCGGCGTACTCGTCCTGCTGGTAGCCGCCCTGGTCGTAGCCGTACCGGTCGTCGGGCTGGGGCTGCTGCTCGTATCCCTGCGGGGCGTACTGGTCGTAGCCCTGCTGGTAGTCCTCCTCGACCTCGGCGTCCACCACCGGCGCCTGCGGGCCGCCCTCCAGGGCCGCGCGGCGGACCTGGTCGAGGCGCTGCGAGCGCTGGACGGACTCCAGGGCCGGGCTGAACCCGCTGGAGCCGGCGCTGCCGATGCCGGTGAGGTGGTCGTCGAAGCCGAGCTCGGCGGCGCTGCGGGCCGTGGCGTCCGGCGCCCACTGGGCGGTCGGCTCCTGCTCGGCGAAGATCCGCGAGACGGTGAACTGCTCGTCCGGCTCCGGCGCCGCACCCGACTGGGTGACGAACGGCGGGAGCATGACCAGCGAGGTGGTGCCGGCGGACTCGCCGGACGGGCGGAGCTGGACGCGGATGTCGTGCCGCTGGGAGAGCCGGCCGACCACGAACAGGCCCATGCGGCGGGAGATGGTGGCGTCCACCGTGGGCGGCTCGGCCAGCTTCTCGTTGATCTCCGCGAAGTCCTCGGCGGTGAGGCCGATGCCCTTGTCGTGGATCTCGACCAGCACCCGGCCGTCCGGCAGGCGGGTCGCGTTGACCAGGACCCGGGTCTGCGGGCTGGAGAACGAGGTGGCGTTCTCCAGCAGCTCGGCGAGCAGGTGGACGAGGTCGGTCACGGCGGCGCCGACGACGTCGACCTCCGGGATGCCGGAGAGCTCGACGCGCTCGTACTGCTCCACCTCGGAGGCGGCGGCGCGGAGCACGTCGACCAGCGGGACCGGGGTGTTCCAGCGGCGGCCGGCCTCCTCGCCCGCGAGGACGAGGAGGTTCTCACCGTTGCGGCGCATACGGGTCGCGAGGTGGTCCAGCTTGAAGAGGTTCTCCAGCTGGTCCGGGTCGGCCTCGTTGTTCTCCAGGTCGGTGATCAGCGCCAGCTGGCGCTGGATCAGGCTCTGGCTGCGGCGCGACAGGTTGGTGAAGATCGCGTTGACGTTCCCTCGCAGCATGGCCTGCTCGGCGGCGAGCGCCACCGCCTGCTGGTGAACCTGGTCGAACGCCCGGGCGACCTCGCCGATCTCGTCCTTGCCGTGCAGCGGGATCGGGGTCACCGAGGTGTCGACCCGCTCGGGGTCGGTCTTGGAGAGCTTCTCGACCAGGTCCGGCAGACGGTGGTCGGCGATCTCCAGGGCGGCGCTGCGCAGGGTGCGCATGCCGAGGATCATCGAGCGGGCCACGTAGCCGGTGAGCAGACCGGCCAGGATGAGCGCCGCGACGACGATGATCGTGTTGAGGATGGCGTCGTAGAGCGCGTTGTCCTTCAGGGCGCGGGACTCGGCGAGGACGTCGTCCAGCAGCGCGATCTCGGTGTTCCGCAGGGCCTGGATGTGGGTGTTGGCGGCCTGGTTCCAGTTGTCCGGGGTCAGGCCGGCGTTCCTCGCCTCGGCGTACGCGGCGTCGGCGGCGGCCTTGCCCTTCAGCTGGCCCTCCGCGGCGGCCTGGCTGTAGGCGGCGCCGAGCTGGAGCAGACCCTGCATGGTGGGCGCCGCGCCGTTGGGCATCTTGTACGCCGAACGTTCCTGGGCGGTGGCCACGGCGACCTGGGCGGCCGCGTACTTCCGGGCGTCCTCGGGGGCGCTGCCGGTGTTGAACTCGTTGAGGGAGACCTGCTCCAGCTTCTCCGAGACCAGGATCTGCTGGATCACGTCCTGGTTCTCGTACCGCGTGGTGGCGTTCTGCGAGATGCCGACCAGCAGGTTGAGCATCAGCGCGCGCTGGGTCGAGGCGGAGGCCTTGGCCAGCGACATCGCGTAGATCGCGCGGCCCTTGCTGGTGGCGTTGGCGGAGCCGATGCCGACCGAGTTGTCGTAGGCCAGCAGCGGAGCGAGCATCACCGAGTAGGCGCTCGCGGTGGCGCTGGCGAACAGCTCGGGGCTGTACGCGTTGGCCCGCAGGTGCGCCAGGTCGAGGATCAGGGCCTGGAAGGCCTCGTGGCGGCGGGGGAGCTCACCGGACTTGTCCGAGGCGGCGTAGGCGGCGTTGTAGGCCTTCAGCGCGGCGTCGGTGTCGTTGCGGCGCTTGGTGACCTCGTTGTTCGGGTCCTGCTTGGTGAGCAGGGGTATGAGCGTCTTGTCGCGCTCGTTCTCCAGCGCCTCGGCGAGTTCGGTCGCCGTCTTGGCCAGCTCCGCGGTCTTCTCGGCGCGGGAGGCCTTGATGTAGCCGTCGACCGAGGTGTTCACGCGCAGACCGCCGAAGACGAGACTGATGATCACGGGGATCAGCAGGATCGCGATCAGACGGGTCGGCACGCGCCAGTTGCGCGGGCGGAGGAAGTCGTACCGGCTGGAGCCGCCGCCGTCGCCCGACGAACCGCCGTTGCGGGGCGCCGTGGGCGCGGCCTGGGGCTCGGGGGTCGGGGCGGGGCCCTGGGCGCGTTCCTCGGTGGGAGTGAACGCGGAGAATCCGGCCGGATCCCCCT
>NZ_JBIVVI010001030.1:0-3310 GCF_044757675.1 Kitasatospora sp. NPDC091257 | reverse complement strand
CCCGCACATCCCGTTCGGCTCCCGGCCCCGCCCCCGGGCGCAAAGCCCCGCACACCCCCGCAGCTGCGACAAAGCTCACCCAGTATGGACCAGACCAATCCGACAACTGGACTAGACCTCTTCGACCCGCCCAAGGGAAACTGTCCTCCGTGAAGCACGTCATCGCACTCGATGTAGGCGGCACCGGCATGAAGGCCGCGCTGCTCGCCCAGGACGGCTCCGTGCTGTTCGAAGCACGCCGACCGACCGGGCGGGAGCACGGCACGGACGCCGTCGTCGCCGCCATCCTCGACTTCGCCGCCGACCTGGCGGACGAGGGCCGCAGCCGCTTCGGCGTCGCCCCGCTCGCGGCCGGCGTCGCCGTCCCGGGCACGATCGACGAGAAGAACGGCATCGCGGTCTTCTCCGCCAACCTCGGCTGGCGCGACCTCCCGCTGCGCAAGCTCCTCGGCGAGCGCCTGGCCGGACCGGACGGCGGCCCGATGCCGGTCGCCCTCGGCCACGACGTGCGCTCCGGCGGCCTGGCCGAGGGCCGGCTCGGAGCCGGTCGCGGCGTCGACCGCTTCCTGTTCATCGCCCTCGGCACCGGCATCGCCGGCGCGATCGGCATCGGGGACCGGATCGAGGCGGGCGCGCACGGCTACGGCGGCGAGATCGGCCACGTCGTGGTCCGCCCGGGCGGACCGCCGTGCGGCTGCGGCGCCCGCGGCTGCCTGGAGACACTGGCCTCCGCCTCCGCCGTCTCCCGCGCCTGGGCCGAGGCCAGCGGCGACCCCGACGCCGACGCGGCATCCTGCGCCGCCGCGGTGGACGCCGGGGACGACCGCGCCCTCGCGGTCTGGCAGCAGGCCGTCGACGCCCTCGCGGACGGCATCGTGCTGGCCCAGAGCCTGCTCGACCCGTCCACGGTGATCGTCGGCGGCGGGCTGGCGGAGGCCGGCGACACGCTCTTCACTCCGCTGCGCGCGGCCGTCACCGAGCGACTGACCTTCCAGATGCCCCCGAAGGTCGTACCCGCCATGCTCAAAGACACCGCCGCGTCCCTGGGCGCAGGCCTGCTCGCCTGGGATCTGCTCACCATGGAGGTGACCGCGTGACCACCGCGGACCGTGACCGAACTGCCCTGGCCGGCGCCCGGCTGGTCCTGCCCGGCGGCGTCGTCGACGGCGACCGCCTCGCCGTCGAGGGCGAGCGCATCGCCGGCCTCGGCGGCGACACCGAACCCGGCGACCTCGACCTGACCGGGTACACCGTCGTCCCCGGCTTCGTCGACCTGCACGTCCACGGCGGCGGCGGCGCCTCCTACGCCTCCGGCATCGCCGAGGAGGCGCTGCTGGCCGCCCGGACCCACCTGGAACACGGCACCACCACCACGATCGCCTCCACCGTCACCGGCGAGATCGACGAGGTCGCCCGCCAGGCGCACGTCCTCTCCGAACTCGTCGAGGACGGCGTCCTGGCCGGCATCCACTTCGAGGGCCCGTTCATCTCCCACAACCGCTGCGGCGCCCACCGCCCCGACCTGCTGCGCGACCCCGACCCCGCCCTGGTCCGCAAGCTCGTCGACGCCGCCCGCGGCCACGCCAGGATGGTCACCCTCGCCCCCGAACTGCCCGGCGGCCTGGACTCGGTACGGATGCTCACCGACCTCGGCGTGATCGCCGCCGTCGGCCACACCGACTCCGACTACGCCACCACCCTGGAGGCGATCGAGGCCGGCGCCACCGTCGCCACCCACCTGTTCAACGCCATGCCCGGCATCGCCCACCGCGCCCCCGGCCCGATCGTGGCCCTGCTGGAGGACGAACGGGTCACCGTCGAACTGATCAACGACGGCGTGCACCTGCACCCCTCCGTCCTCGACCTCGCCTACGGCACCGCCGGCGCGAACCGGGTCGCCCTGATCACCGACGCGATGGGCGCCGCCGGCATGGGCGACGGCCTCTACCCCCTCGGCCCCCTCCAGGTCCAGGTCAAGGACGGCGTGGCCCGGCTGGTCGAGGGCGGCGCGATCGCCGGGTCCACCCTCACCCTGGACGTGGCGTTCAAGCGCTCGGTCACCGTCAACGGGCTGAGCCTGAACCAGACCGTCGAGTCGCTGTCCGCCACCCCGGCCCGGCTGCTCGGCCTGAGCGACTCGATCGGCTCGCTGGAGACCGGCAAGCTCGCCGACCTGGTCGTGGTCGACTCCGGGAGCTACGACCTGGTCGCCGTCATGCGCCGCGGCCGCTGGGTGCTCGGCGGCGAGACGTTCCGGCCCGTGAAGGCCGACTGAGCGACGCCCGGAACGCGACGCGGCCGCCCGTCCCCCTCGGGGGCGGGCGGCCGCGTCGCGTCCGCGGTGGCGTCAGCCGCTCGGCTCGATGGTGATCTGGTCGATCAGGATCGGCCCGGAGGGCACCGTGAAGGTCACCGAGTTCGGCCCGGCCTGGAACTGCGGGAGTATCCAGGTGGAGAACCAGGCGGCGGTCTGGTCCTTGGGGGGCGCCCCGTAGACCTTGTAGGTCACCCCGCTCGGCCAGTCCTTGCCGTTCACCGCGGCCCCGCCCTTGATGTCCGCGCCCGAGTAGTTGTAGTGCACGCTCAGCTTGTACGTCCCGGCCGTGGCGATGTCGCCGGTCCAGGTCACCGAACCGCCCGGCTGGAGCGTCAGGTAGCTGCCGTCGGCGGACTTGGCGCCCTTGACGCTGTTGCCGGACGGCGCGTTCTGCGCCTGGAGCTGGCCCGCGTCCACGCTCGTCGGCCCGGAGATGGCGGTGGCGCTCGACGTGGGGCCGGCGCTCGCGTTCGTGGCCGTCGGCGCCGGGCTGTTGGGGGCCGGCGGGGCGGTGGTCGCGGTGCCGCCCTTGGTGTTCTTGGTGTCGTCCGGGTCCCCGGTGGAGAGCGCTATGCCGGCGCCGATCGCTATCGCAGCGACCACGGCGACCGCGCCGATCACCGCGCCCTTGCTCCGGCCGCTGCTGCGCGGCTCCTCCCCCGGCTGCGGCCGGGAGTGCTCCGCGTAGCGGGTCTGCTGGGTGGGCGCGGCACCGTACTCGGGCTGCTGCGGCGATCCGGGCTGACCGCCGTACGGGGCCTGCGGCTGACCGCCCGGGTACCCCTGCGGCGGCATGCCCTGCTGGCCGTACGGCTGCTGCTGCTGTTGCTGCGCCCGCTGCGGATAGCCGTACTGCGCGCGCCCGACCTCCATCGGGCGGCTGTACGACGTGCGCGGGACCCCCTGCTGCGGCTCGGCCGGCTGCCCGGTGGAACCGTCGGCCGGGCGGTAGAGGTAGCCGAACGGGTCGTCGTCCTGCGGGGCACCGCCCCC
>NZ_JBIVVI010001029.1:0-3313 GCF_044757675.1 Kitasatospora sp. NPDC091257 | reverse complement strand
GGCCGGCCGGGCCGCTCACCGGGTGCCCCCGAGCCGCTCGGCGCGCCGCACGCCCGGCAGGTGGCCCTTGGCGGCGAACCGGTCCCGGGCCGTGGCGGCGGCCACCGCGGCCTCGGCGGGGCGGTCGAGCAGCAGCAGGGCGTGCGCCCGGTCGAGCGCGGTCAGCGCCTGCAACAGCAGCGACTCGGTGGCCTCCGCGGCGGCCAGGGCGGCGGCGGTCAGGTCCAGGGCCGGCGCGGCCTCGCCCCGGGTGGCGGCGAGCCGGCCGCGCAGCGCGTCCAGTTCGATCGCGAGCACCGGCGGCAACGTGGCGAGGGCGTCCGCGCCGTCCAGGTGCCGGGCGGCCTGGGCCGGGCGGTCGGTGTCCAGCAGGACCCGCGCGGTGGTCAGGGCGAGGCGCGGCAGCGGGGCGGGGCTGCCCTGGTGACGGGCGATCTCGGCGGCGTCGGCGAGCAGGTCCAGCGCCTGGCCGCTCTGGCCGAGGGCGGCCGCCGCCTGGGCGGTCAGCGCGGGCAGCGCCACCATCGCCTCGGCCAGCGACAGCTCCCCGGCCAGGCTGTTGGCCTCGGCGAGCAGCAGCTCGGCCTCCTCGGGGCGTTCGCGCAGGGCCAGCAGGACGGCCAGCGGGCCGTTCAGCGCGACCCGCACGGTCCGCCGGCCGGTGCCGTGCTCGCCGAGCAGGGCGCGCAGCCGGAAGGTCGCGTTGGGGACGGGCTCGGGGCCGGCCAGCAGGGAGGCGGCCAGTGCGGCCAGCACGGCGGCCCGGTCCAGCTCGGCGTCGGTGCGGCAGACCCGGTCGAGGGCCTGGTCCAGCAGCCGCTCGGCCTCGGTGTGCCGGCCGGCCAGCAGCTGCTCCTCGGCCAGCCGCAGCCCGGCCCGGGCCCGGCCGAGGTCGTCCCCGGTGTCGGTGAACAGCGGCAGGACGGCGCGGGCGGTCGCGGCGGGCTGATCCGGGCCGGGCGGCAGGCCGCGGGCGGCCAGCGCGAGCCGGGCGTGCGCGGCGTCCAGCGGGTCGGCGGCCGCGTCCCGCACCTGGGCGAGGACGGGCAGCGCCTCCTCGGCGCGGCCGAGCGCCAGCCGGGCCTCGCCGAGGCGGCGCAGCGCGGGGCCCGCAGCGCGCTCGCCCGGGTAGTGCAGCCGGACGGCGCGCTCCAGCAGGTCGGTGGCGGCGGGCAGGTCGGCGCGGGCCAGGGCGCCGGCCCCGGCGGCGCCGAGGGCGGTGGCCGCGCGGGTGCGCAGCACGTCGGTGCGGGTGTCCAGCAGGCCGAGTTCGAGCCGGTAGCGGTGGGCGCGTTCCAGGTGGCCGCCGACGGCGGCGTCCCCGGTGGAGCGGACGGCCGGCAGGTCGGCGGCGCGCTCGTGGCGTTCGGCGCGGGCCCGCTTGGACATCGACTGGTAGACGGACTCCTGGACCAGGCCGCTGCTGAACCGGTAGCCGGTGCCGGCCGGTTCGACCAGCCGCAGCTCGGCCAGCCGGGCCAGCGCGGCGCGCAGCCGCGGCGGGGTGCCGTCGCCCCCGGCGGACGGGCCGGCCGGCAGCCCGTCGATCGGGCCGGTGAAGACGTCGTCCTCCGGGTCGGCGAAGGCGTCCTGATCGCTGCCGCCGTGGGCGAGTTCGGCGAGTTCGGTGGCGGTGAAGGCGCGGCCGAGGACGGCGGCGAGGTCGAGGGTGGCGCGATCGTCGCGCTCCAGCCCGTCGATCCGGGCGCTGAGCAGGGCCCGTCCGGTGGGCGGCAGTTCGTCGGTCAGGACGGGACCCTCGGTTTCGGTGAGGGCGGCCAGCAGCTCCTCCAGGTGCAGCGGGTTGCCCTCGGCGCGCTCCAGCAGCCGGGTGGGAACCGCGTCCTGGTGGGCGCTCAGTTCGGTCAACTGCGCGGCCAGCAGGGCGGATTCGTCCCAGGAAAGGCCGCCGACCGGCAGTGCCGGCAGCTCCGGGCGGGCGGCCGGGAGCTCGGGGCGGGTCAGGCAGAGCAGCAGCACGGGGGCCGCGCCGAGCTCGGCCGTCAGCCACCCGGCGGCGTCCACCAGCGCCGGGCCGGCCCACTGGCAGTCGTCCAGGACCAGGACGGCCGGGCGCTCGACGGTGCGGCCCCGCAGGATCGCGGCCAGCAGCTCCAGCGAGCGGCGGGAGTCGAGGCCCGGCGCCGTCGCCTCGTCCAGCCGGGCCAGCGCCTCGGCCGGAGCGGCGCCCCCGGGCTCGTCCAGCAGGGTCCGGACCGCCTCGGCGATCGGCGCCAGCGTGCCCTGCTCGCCGAAGCTGCGGCAGCGGGCGGTGCCGCAGCGCGCGGTGCGCCGGCCGACCCGCTCGCGCCACTCGCGCACCAGCCGGGTCTTGCCGATGCCGGCCTCGCCGGCGACCAGCAGCAGCTCGGCCCCCGAGCCGCCCGCCACCCGTGCCAACGCGGCGTCCAGCTGCGCCAGTTCGCGCTCCCGGCCGACCAGCGGGACGTCGAAGCGGCGCAGCAGCTCCGGGTCGTCCTCGTCCAGGGCGACCAGGCGGTAGGCGGTGACCGGCTCGGCCTTGCCCTTGAGGTGCAGCGGGCCGACCTCGTCCACCTGGGCGGCCGGACCGGCCGCGCGCAGCGTCTGCGGGCCGATCAGCACCTGGCCGGGGGCGGCCCGGGTCTGCAGCCGGGCGGCGATGTTCACGGTCTCGCCGGAGATCAGCGCCTGGCGCGCCGAGGCGTCCGAACCCGCCACCACCTGGCCGGTGTTGACACCGATCCGGACGTCCAGGCGGACCCCGAGGGTGGCGTCCAGCTCGGTGTTGAGGTCCTCCAGGTCCTCCAGCATGGCGAGGGCGGCGGCCAGCGCCCGGTGGGCGTCGTCCTCGCGGATCACCGGGACGCCGAAGACGGCCATCACGGCGTCCCCGATGAACTTCTCCAGGGTGCCGCCGTGCGCCTCGATCCGGCGGTGCATCCGCTCGAAGTAGCGCAGGATCACCTCGCGCAGGGTCTCCGGATCGAGCGCGCCGGACAGGGCGGTGGAGTCGACCAGGTCGCAGAAGACCACCGTGACCAGCTTGCGCTCCTCGGCGGCCAGGTCGAGGGCGGCGCCCCGGGCGGCGCCGCAGGAGGGGCAGAACTGGTCGTTGGTGCCGACGGGCTGGGCGCAGAGTGGGCAGGGCATGGTGGCCGTCCTTCGGTCGTCCTTCGCTGTGCGGGGCGTGCGCGGCGGAGCGGAGCGGGAGTGCACGGGCGTTCCCGGCCAGGGTCGCGGGCGCGGCTTCGGGCCCGGTTCGGGAACGCCTGGCGAGCGGTATGGCCGCAGGCGGGGCGGGGTGCGGGGGCCTGCCGGCAGGGCCCGGTGC
>NZ_JBIVVI010001028.1:0-3315 GCF_044757675.1 Kitasatospora sp. NPDC091257 | reverse complement strand
CGACATCTACACCACTACGCCCCCTCTTGCCCGCCCCGACGCTCTTCCGATCTGGGTTCGAATCCCCTCAGCTCCACCCAACGGACCGGCTCAGGCCGGTCGACGAAATCCCGCCGGGAGGCAACTCCCGGCGGGATTTCGCGTTTTGGGCTCCAGGTCCGGGGCCGCCGCCGCCCGGAGTCCGCTGTGGGGGAGATCACATCACCCTTCCGGGCCCGTTTCTGACGCGGTTTGGGGCTCGGAGGGGTCGGTTATGGTGGGTGGGCCCAGACGCTGACGAGGGAACGATCTGGTCTATCTCAACGGGGTGCCATCGCGGTGCGCGAGTTCGGTCTGAAACGGTGGGTGCGGCGGTCGGGTCCGGAGAATCCCGGAGGCGCAGCGGAAACCGGAAGACCGAATTCCTGGACCCTCCCGGCGGTCTGCGTGGCGGCGGTGTCACTGGCGGTGTTCGCCTGGTTCCGGCACAGCCACGGGGCCACCATGGTCGACATGCTGGTCTACCGGGCCGAGGGCCAGGCCGTCGTCCGCGGCGAGGACCTCTACGCGATGCGGCTGCCCGGCTGGGACCTGCCGGCCACCTACCCGCCGTTCGCGGCGATGCTCTTCGTGCCGAGCACCTGGTTCGACGTGAGCACCCTGCGCGTCCTGGTGATGCTCCTCAACTACGCGCTGCTCGCCGCGGCCGTGCACCTGTCGCTCAAGCTGGCCGGCTGGCCGAAACAGCACCGGGCGGCCGTGGTGATCCTGGCGACCGGCCTGGGCATCTGGCTGGAGCCGGTCTTCACCACCTTCCAGTACGGGCAGGTCAACCTCGGCATCCTCTGCCTGGTCCTGTGGGACCTGACCCGCCCGGACCGCCACCGCCTCAAGGGCGTGGGCATCGGCCTGGCCACCGCCATCAAGATCACCCCGGGCCTGTTCGCCGTCTACCTGTTCCTGACCGGCCGGGTCCGGGCCGCCCTGGTCTCGGCCGGCACCTTCCTGGCGGCGGGCCTGATCGGCTGGGCCGTGCTGCCCGACGCCTCGTACGGGTTCTGGACCACCTACCTCTGGGACCCGAGCCGGGTCGGCGTGACCGTCCTGGTGGACAACCAGTCGCTGCGCGGCGCCGTCTGCCGGCTGCTGGACGTCAACGACCCGGGCCTGGTCGGGCTGATCGCCTCGGCGCTGGTCGCGACCTTCGGGCTCGGCGTGGCGGTGCTGGCCGGGCGCTCCGCGCGGGTGCTGCGCCGGGCCGACGCCTGGGGCGCGGTCTGCGCCGCGCTCACCGCGCTGCTGGTCTCGCCGATCAGCTGGACCCACCACTGGGTCTGGTGCATCCCGCTCCTCGCCCTGCTGGCGGTGGAGGCCAGGACCACGGCCCGGAGGGTGCTGTTCGGCCTGACCCTGCTGGTCTTCCTCTCGCACGTCATGTGGACGGTGCCGCACCGCTGGGGCCGCGGGGTCGCCTGGTACTGGCAGCTGCCCGGCGCGATCTACCCGCCGATCGCCATCGCCGTCCTGGTCGTCCTGGGCGTGCGGCTGTACCGCGCCCGGCGGCAGGCCGTGGAGGCCGCCGGCGGAGGGGTCCGGGCCCTGCTGGCCGCCAGGCTGGACCGCGATCCCGCACTGACGAACCGGACCTGACGGCCGGACCCACGGACCCAGACCGGACGGATCGGACCTGACGTGACCACCCAGACCGCACCCCCGCCGCCGGCCGCCGCCGTGCCCGCCGCCCGCCGGCTGGCCGAGGCCGTCCTGCTCGGCCCGGCCCGGCGCACCCTGCTGCTCACCGCGCTCTGCTTCGCGGTGACCTGCGCCATCGGCCTGCAGGGCTGGACGTCCGTGTCGCTCGGCGGCTTCGACCTCGGCATCTTCGACCAGGGCGTGCGCGGCTACGCCCACTTCGGGCTGCCCGTCTCGACGCTGAAGAGCTTCCACCACGAGTTCCCGCCCGGCTTCTCGCTGCTCGGCGACCACTTCTCGCCGGTGCTGGCACTGCTCGCCCCGCTGTACTGGATCTGGGACGACCCGCGCTCGCTGATCATCGGGCAGTCGCTGCTGTTCGCGGCCGGGGTGCCGCTGATTCGGCGGATCGCCGGGTACGCCTTCGCCGCCGCCGAGCCGCGCACCGCCCGCCGGGCCGCCGACCTGGCCGGCCTGGCTTACGGCCTCGGCTGGCCGCTGCTGGTCGCCGCCCGGGTGGGCTTCCACGAGGTCGCCTTCGCGGTGCCGCTGACCCTGCTGATGCTGGAGCGCGGGCTGGCCCGCCGGTACGGCACGGTGGTGCTCGCCGCCGTACTGCTGTGCTGCACCAAGGAGGACCTCGGCCTGATGGTCGGGGCGTACGGGCTGGTGCTGCTGCTGCGCACCCGCCGTACGGAGGACCGGGCGGGCCGCTTCACCGGCCTGGGGCTGCTGCTGGGCGGGCCGGTCGCCTCGGCCGTCGCCATCACCTGGCTGATCCCGGCGATGGGCGGGCAGCCGGGCTACTACTGGAACTACGGCTCGCTCGGCACGGACGGCGGGGACGCGCTGCGCAACCTGCTGCACGACCCGTTCCTGCTGGTGCAGGCCGCCTTCGACCAGCCGCTCAAGCCGCTGCTGCTGCTGTGGCTGTTCGGCACCACGCTGCTGCTGCCGCTGCGCTCGGCCACCGTGCTGTGCGCGCTGCCGCTGCTGGCCGAGCGGATCCTGTCCAGCAACCCCAACCACTGGTCGATCGCCCGGCACTACGACTCGCTGCTGTGGCCGATCCTGCTCACCGCCGCGATCGAGGTGCTGGGCCGGCTGAGCGCCGCCGGGCGGCCGGAGCGGAGCGTGCGGCGGGCCCGCCGGCTCGGCCTCGGCGCGGCCGGGATCGCGCTGGTCGCCGCGGTGCCGATCGGGCTGCTGCCGCTGGCCGTACCGTCGTCCTGGGCGCCGAAGACGAGCGAGGCGGCGCTGGTGCGGGCGGCCGCGCTGATCCCGGACGGGGCGTCCGTCGAGGCGGACAACCAGATCGCGCCGCGGCTGACCGCCCGGGCGGACGTGGTGCTGGTCGACGGCACGCCGCGCGGGCGCGAGTACGTGCTCACCCGGGGCGACAAGCGGTCCTTCCCGTTCAAGACGGACAAGGAGCAGGCCGAGCGGATCCGGCTGCTGCTGGCGCACGGCTACCGGCAGCTGTGGGCCGAGGACGGGGTGGTGCTGCTGCACCGGGAGGGCGACGAGCCGATCCCCGGCGAGCACGTGCCGGGGCCGGGCAGCGAGCCGGTCCAGGACGAGGTCCCGTCCGACGTGGGGCACAACCTCTTCCGCGGCTGACGGCCGCCGCCCGAACACGCCGCG
>NZ_JBIVVI010001027.1:0-3317 GCF_044757675.1 Kitasatospora sp. NPDC091257 | reverse complement strand
CCCCCGGCCGTCCGGGATCACGGGTGCGCCCCGTCCCCGTACACGCCGCCCGCCCGGTCGGTCAGGCCGGCCATGATCTCCGCGTGGGCGAGGTTCATGAAGTGCAGCGGCCGCCAGCGGGAGCGGTGGTCGGGGTGGTCGCGGAACCGGTCGGCCGTCTCGCACAGCCGCTCCCACCAGATCATGGCGTCCTGGCGCATCCGCTGCGTCCAGCCGGGCTCGTCGTTGCGGCCCTCCAGGACCACCTCCTCCCAGGCCACCAGGACGTCCGAGAGGAAGACGCAGTCGGCGGCGGTGATCTCCGCCAGCCGCTCGGCGGCGAACCGGGCACCGGTGCCCTCGGGTTGGGCCCGGACCAGCTCGCGCATGCGGGCGGCCAGGAAGGCCTGCAGCGGGGTGACGTCGTCGGTGTGGAGGTCGTCGGAGAACTCCAGCAGTTCCACCGGCTTGCGTTCGCGTGCCATCGTGCGGTGTCCCCTCGACTCGGACGGTGCGCATCCACTGACGGGCCGTCACCGTTTTCGCGACCGACCATAGCGGCTCACGCCGGACATCACGGCGGATTCCCGAACCTTCCGCACCGGCCCGCCGGTCCGTGCCATCATGCGCGGCCTCCCGCCCCACCTGCCCGGCGGGCCTCGCCCGGTACGCCCGACGCACCGCACCCCACCCACCCGGCGGACCTCGCCCAACACGCGCGGCGGACCTTGCCCTCACACCGGTGTGAAGGTCGATGATGCTGCCATGACCGCCACTGCTTTCGACCCGTACGCCCTGCTCGCACAGAGCCGCCTCGGCGTCCTCGCCACCATCAAGGCGGACGGCCGCCCGCAGCTCTCCCCCGTCATGCCGTTCTACGACCGGGCGGCGAACGCCATCCTGATCTCCACCCGGGACGGGCTGGCCAAGACGGCCAACCTGCGCCGGGACCCGCGGGCCAGTCTGGAGGTGACCGGGCCGGACGGCCGCTCCTGGGTCACCGCCGAGGGCGTGGCCACCCTGACCGGACCGGGCACCGACCCCGAGGGGCCCGAGGTCGAGGCGCTGGTGGACTACTACCGCCGCGCCGCCGGGGAGCACCCGGACTGGGCGGATTACCGCCAGGCGATGGTCTCCGACCGCCGGGTGCTCCTCACCATCCCGGTCGACCACGTGTACGGCACCCGCATCTGACCGGCTCCGGCCCGGCCGCCGTCACGGGGGAACGGCGGCCGGGCCGGGCCGGCTCAGGACCTCGGGAGAACTCCCCTCGGCAGCCGGGCGGTTCAGCGCAGTGTCGCGGTGACCACCGTGGCGTCCAGGTCCTCCTCCCGGCTCTCCACCGCCGCCAGCCCGGCCGTCCGGGTCACCGCGAGGGCCGCCGACGCCTGCCGCTCGCTGGTCTCGAACAGCAACGACCCGCCGGGCGCCAGCCACCGCGGCGCCTCGGCGACCACCCGCCGCAGCACGTCCAGTCCGTCCGCCCCGCCGTCCAGCGCGGGCCGGGCCTCGTGCAGCCGCGCCTCGGGCGGCAGCAGGCCGAGGTCGCCGGTCGGGACGTAGGGGACGTTGGCGATCAGCACGTCCACCCGGCCGGCCAGTTCCGGGGGCACGGCGGCGAACAGGTCGCCCTCGAAGACCCCCGCCGCGGCGCCGACCAGGTTGCGGCGGGCGCAGCGGACCGCGCCCGGATCGATGTCGGCCGCGTACAGCTCGACCGGGTGCGCGGCCGCGGCCGCCACCGCGGCGCCCAGCGCGCCGCTGCCGCAGCACAGGTCGAGCACCACCGTGCCCGGGGCGGTCAACGCGGTGGCGGCGGAAACCAGGAACTCGCTGCGGCGGCGCGGGACGAAGACGCCCGGGTCGACGGCGATCCGCAGCCCGGCGAACTCGGCCCAGCCGACGACGTGTTCGAGCGGCCGCCCGTCGGCGCGGGAGCGGACCATGGCGGCCAGGTCGGCGGGCGAGGCGGCGGCGGAGAGCAGGATCCGCGCCTCGTCCTCGGCGAACACGCAACCGGCGGCGCGCAGCCGGGAGACCACGGAGGAACGGAGGGAGGCGGAGGAGAAAACCGGCAAGAGAACCCCTTTGGGGACGGGAGGACTGACGACTCCGTCAGGGCTCCCGCGAGGGCCGACACCTCGTCGGCGCGCCGGCCGCGCTATGCGCGCGGGGCGCCGACGCGGCCGCGCTCCGGGAGCACCCGCTCGGACATTCCGGTAATGGGTCTCACCTCCCTGAGTCACGGTCATACTCGGCGTCGGCCACCCTACCGCACCACCGGGCAATGATGATCGGAATGATTCCGAAGGAACCTGCCACACGTCCGGCAATCCCCTCCGACCGTCCACCCGTCGCCGACCACTCCCATGACCCCTCGCTCGTCCGAGCGATTCGATAGGTCCACTGACAGTACTTGGCGATAACGGACCGTAGCGGCCGCGCATAGTAACGCCATGACGAGACAATCCTGCGGACCGTCACGGCTTCGCGCCCGAACGGCCCGCCTCATCAGCGCCGCGGCCACCCTCGGTCTGCTCGGCGCCGGCCTCACCGCCCCGCTCGCCCAGGCCGTCGCCCCCGCCCACCACCCCGCCGCGCCGCTGCCGGAGCGGGTCCGGGCCGTCGGCACGCCCCTGCTCCAGGAGGCCTTCACCGGAGCCACCGCCGACTCGCGCTTCATCGCGGTCGGCTCCGCCTGCCTCACCGGCGCGGCCCCCGCGACGCCCGGGCCGGGCGACCACCCGCTCGGCGGCTGCCCCACCGCCGAGACCGGCCCGGTGCCGCCGCTGAACTCCGCACCGCTCGGCTACCTGCGGATCACCGACGCCGGCAACGACCAGAGCGGCGCGGTGCTCTTCGACCAGGCCCTGCCGGCCGGCAACGGCCTGGACGTGACCTTCGACCAGTGGCAGTACGGCAGCACCACGCCGAACACCCCGGCCGACGGCATCTCCTTCTTCCTCGTGAACGGGGACGTCTCGCTCACCCACCCCGGCGCCTTCGGCGGCAGCCTCGGCTACGCGCAGAAGCTGCCCGACGACAACCCGAACCTCACCTTCCTGCCCGGCGTCGACCGCGGCTACCTGGGCGTCGGTCTCGACGTGCTCGGCAACTACTTCGGCGACTGGGAGCAGCGCGGCAACGGCTGCGCCCAGCGCTCCCCCGCCGGTACGAGCTTCCGCATCCCCGCGCCCGGCGCCAACATGGTCACCGTCCGCGGCCCCGGCGACGACACCACCGGCTACTGCTTCCTGACCGCGACGACCAGCAACTTCACCACCAACGGCCCCTGGCCCTCCACCCTGCCCGGCACGCTCCAGGGCACGCTCACCACC
>NZ_JBIVVI010001026.1:0-3320 GCF_044757675.1 Kitasatospora sp. NPDC091257 | reverse complement strand
GCCGGCGGCGATCCGCTCCGCCACCGTCCGTTCCTCCACCCGGGCCTGGTCGGCAGCTCGGTTGACGGCCTGCGCTCCCCGGCCGCCGCCGGCGGTGTGCACGACGGGCATGGCGCGGTAGTCGGCGATTCCGCCGATCGGGAAAGGGGTCGACCTCCCGGCCGGCTTCAGCGGTACCAGATGGATGGTGCGGGTGGGAAGGTGCACCAGTCCGGTGAAGGAGTTGTCGGGCGCGCCGTCTTCCCAGATGCGGCGGCTGACGGGGTCGATCCGCAGCGTGTGAGGGGGTGGCAGGCGCGGCTGTGTGAGGATCCGTTCGTCCGGCGTCCAGTTGGGATTGAGTCGGGCGTTCGGGGCCTCGGTGACTCCGTGGACGGTCAGGAGTTCCGCGATCCTCCGGTCGATCGCCGCGGCCAGTTCGGTGCCCGTCCCGGCGGAAAGACGCGCGGTGCGCAGTTGGGGAAGCGTCGCGTAGGCGAGGAACAGGTCCGGGCGCACGGGGCCGGGACGCCGGAACGTCGTCGTCGCGAGGTCGAGTGCGGGGCTGGGCTGCCTGCCAGCCGGTCCGGCGACGGGGCCGGTCGAGCCCGGGAGGCTTCTTCGGCGCGGAGGGTGGTGCGGCACTGCGGTCTCCTCCGTGTCAGACGTTGCAGGCGACAACTCGCCAGGTGACGAGCTTCACCGAGAGCCACTGATTGAAGTACCGGACCGCATCGCCGGGTCGGGCGAACCCTTGCGTGCCTTTCTTGGGCTTGGCTTTCACCCACGGCGCCAGGGTGGCGGTTTTCGCCAACCCGTAGGACATCACCCCGTCCTCGGGCTTCGCATGGACGCCGGTGTAGGAGAAGAGGTCGTCCTCCAGTGACACGGAAGGATCGATGGCGAACTCGACCAGGTACCCAGGCTTACCGAGATACCGCTCCGCGTACTGCCGCGTGGGGGACAGCCCCTGGTAGCCCTTCTCCTGCACCGGCATCTGATCCGTCCGCTCCAGATGGCGGAACTCCTCTTCCGTCATGGCTCGGTAGAAGCATGTTCGGTCGGTGCGGGACGGTGCCGAGTACTGGCTGAAAGCGGCACCCTTTCCGGTTTCCCGGGAGAAGGCGAGGAGGCCGCCCCGTCGGGACACCTCCCGTCCCGTCCTGTGGGCGGGCGGTTGCTGGGACCGGTTGTCGTTCAGGGGTCCGGCTTTCTTCGGGTGTGCGTACACGGGGAACTCCGGTCAGTCGGGGCCGGGAGGGTGAACTTCTGCTCGTCGACGTAGCGGTTCAGCTTGTGGTGTTCGATCCGTACGGCGTCGAGCAGGTCGGCGGTGCCGATGGGCCGGCCGTCGTGGGCCGCGCGATAGGCGGCGGTGGTGGCGCAGCAGCGGATGTCCCCACCGGTCAGCTCGAACCTGCGGGCGAGCAGGGTGAGGTCGAGGCCGTCGGTGCGTGGCGCGGACGGCCCGAGGCAGGCGTCCCAGAGGGCGCGGCGTCCCTCCTCGTCCGGGAGGGGGAAGGGGATGACGAAGTCGAAACGGCGCAGGTAGGCGCTGTCGATGTTGGCGTGGAGGTTCGAGGTGAGGAGGGTGACCCCGTCGAAGGCCTCCAGACGCTGGAGCAGGTAGGCGGTGGTGGCGTTCGCGTGGCGGTCGTGGGCGTCGCGGACGGCGGTGCGGGTGCTGAACACGGCGTCGGCCTCGTCGAAGAGGAGGATCCCGTTGAGGCCTTCCGCCTCGGCGAAGAGGTTCTCCAGGTGCTTCTCGGTGTCGCCGATGTACTTGCTCATGACGGTGGAGAGGTCCACCACGTGCAGGTCGAAGCCGAGGTCGGCGGCGACCACTTCGGCCGCGAGGGTCTTTCCGGTGCCGGAGGGGCCGGTGAACAGGGCGCTCACACCGTGTCCGCGGGCGGCTCCCGGGCGCAGGCCCCATTCGCCCAGCACCCGGTCGCGGTGGCGCACCCGGTTGGCGAGGGCCCGCAGGCTGCCGGCGGTCGGGTCCGGGAGCACCAGGTCCGCCCATCGCGCGGCGGGATCCACCCGGCGTGCGAGGCGGGTCAGGGCACCGCCGCGGTGCAGGCGGGCCGCGGCGGCCAGGTCCCCCGGGGCCGGGGCGCGGTCCATGGAGTGGGCCTGGCGGCGGGCGGTGGCCACGACGGCGGGGACCAGGTGCGGCGCCAGCCGGTAGGAGGCCATGAGGCCGGCCACGCGGTCCGGGTCCAGGCCCGGCAGGCCGGCCAGTTCGGCGCGCCAGAGTGCGGCCCGTTCGGTGGCCGTGGTCGCGGGGCAGTCCAGGAACACCGGGGCGAGGCGGGTCGGTGCGGTGTCCCCGGGGTTCGTGCCGGTCAGGACCAGAGGGAGCACGCCCGCGGCTTCGGCGAGGCGCGACCACAGCTCCGGCGCGCGGTCGTGGTCGTGGTCGGCCGTGGTCGAGGGCGGCAGGACGACCAGCAGGACGGCCTCGCGCAGCCGGGCTTCCAGGACGGTCGCGGCCAGGAGGGCGTCCGCGTCGGAATGGGCGCCGAGGCCGTCCCAGTCCAGACGCAGGACCGGGTGGCCGAGTGCGTGCGCTGCCGCGGCGGCGACCGTCTCGGCTTCTCCGCCGGCGTGCCCGGGTCGGTGGCGGAGGTGGACGGGCCGCCTTTCGGGCGCGCCCAGGACCGCCGCGAGGCGGTCGGCGGCCGCCCGGACCGGGCCCGGCAGCGGTGGTGGCGTCGGGAGGGAGGTCAGGAACGGGCGCAGCCGACGGGGGAACGCGTCGTGGCCGAGGAGGTGGTCGGCGACCCGGTCGGGAACGCACAGGGCCCTGGACAGGAAGGGGCGGCCGGAGTCCTCCACGGCCAGCAGCCCGCCGGAGCGTAACGGCCCGGTGGGCGAGACGACTGCCCTCGCGGTGGTCGAGAGGGCGGGCACGCCGCTGAGGGTGAGGGCGAGGGCGACGGTCGCATGGGGAAGCGTCGGGTCGTCGTTGAGGCAGGCGTAGAGGTGTTCGAAGCGGCGGTCGAGGTCGGGGGCGAGAGCGATGAGGAACACCGACAGGTCGACGGGGCCCAGGCCGAAGGTGTGCGCGAGGCGGCGCAGCGGTGACGACCGGGTGGCGTGCTCGGCGGGCGATTCGAGCGTGGTGAAGGGCACCGCGTCCTCGTCGTCCGGTGGACCGGGGGAGCCCGTCGGCGTCGTGCGCGAGGAGAGGGCGTGGTGCACCCGCCGTTCCAGTGAGGCGAGCTGGTCCAGGAGGCAGGTATGTCCGGTGACGCCCGCCGCGGGCAGGGGCCGAACCGGGGACTCGGCGGGCGGGGCCTCGAAGGACGGAGTGGCGGTCTGTGTCATGGCCGGCC
>NZ_JBIVVI010001025.1:0-3332 GCF_044757675.1 Kitasatospora sp. NPDC091257 | reverse complement strand
GGTGCCGGTGGAGCCCGAGGTGTAGATCACGTACGCCGGGTGGTCGGTGCCGGCCGGGGCCGGGCCGCCCGTGCCGTCCGCGGCGCCCGGCACGTCCGGGCCTGCGGGCAGGGCGGTCTCCAGGACCCGGCTCACGTCGGCCGGGTCGTCCAGGACGATCGCGGGGGCGGCGTCGGCGAGCATCAGCGCCCGCCGCTCGGCGGGGTAGCCCGGGTCCACGGGCAGGAAGGCGGCGCCCGCCCGGACGACGGCCAGTTCGGCGGCGACCAGTTCCATGGAGCGCGGCAGGACCAGCGCCACCGTCCGCTCCGGGCCGGCGCCGCGCCGGCGCAGGTCACGGGCCAGCCGCTCGACGCGCTCCGCCAGGTCCCGGTAGGTCCAGCTGCGCCGGCCGTCGGTCACCGCGGGCGCGAGCGGGGTGCGGGCCGCCTGGGCGGCGAACAGCGCGTCCAGGGTCCGGGGCCTCGGGGAGGTGCCTCCGGCGGTGCCGCCGGCCTGCGGCGGGGCGGACGGGTGCACGGGCTGGGCAGGCCGGTCGGCCATGGCGGAAGGTCCTTCCGATGGGGGCGACGACGAGGGCACCGGGGCAGGCGGTAGCCCGCCCTCGGGCCCGGAGGAACAGGGGAACGGGAACACGGCGGAACGGCGGAACGGCGGAACGGCGGAACGGTGGTGCGGCGGTGCGTGGATCGGGCCTACGGCTGCGGGACCGACCGGCTCAGTCGGAGGCGGCCCGGCGGGCCGTGCGCCCGGAGACCTGCACCCGGTCGACGCGGCCGGTGGCCAGGTCCCGGTGGAAGCGTCCGCCGGGCTCGGGGCGGCCGGTGTCGGGGGCGAGCAGGTCGTAGGAGAGGTCGGTGTAGCAGCGCAGCGGGATCGGCGGGTCGCCGTCGACCGAGAGGGTGGCCGTTCCGTCGCCGGCCGCCTCGATCCGGTAGCGGACCGAGCCGTTGCGGTAGTCGCCCGCGCATCCGGCCAGGGTCCCGGGTTCGGCGAGCGGCACGGGCCCGCGCGCGTCCACCGGTTCGATCGCCGCGGGCACCCGCAGCCCGGCCGACTTCTCCAGTTCGGCCGCGAGTTCGCGCCAGAGCGCGGTGGCGGCGCCGGCGTTGCCGGTGAAGGCGACCACCACGCCGCTGTCCGGGTCGGCCCGCAGGTGGCAGGAGGTGCCCATGGCGTTGCCGTCGTGGCCGCACCAGAACCGCCCGTCCTGGCGGTAGAGCGCCACGCCGGCGCCCCAGCCGTCCGCGAGCGCTCCCGGCCGGGCGGCGGGTTGCGGGCGGCGCATCAGCTCGGCGACGTCCGGGGGCAGCGTCTTGGACCGGCCGACCAGGGCGGCGCCGAGGGCGGCGAGGTCCGCGGCGCCGGCCAGCAGGGCGCCGGCCGGGGCTTCCAGCGGGGCCAGGTTCTGCCGGACCGCCCGGGGCCGGCCGGTCGCGGCGTTGAGCGCGTGGCCGGCGGCGACCGGTCGCCCGGGCGCGGCCGTGTCGACGAAGACCGGCCCGGTGCCGAAGGGTTCGAGCAGCAGGGCGCGCACCGCCTCCTGCCAGGGCATCCCGGTCACCGTCTCGACCAGGCGCCCGGCGGCGACGTAGCCGGCGTTGGAGTAGGAGAAGTCCGTCCCGGGCCGGAACAGCGCGTCCCGGGCGGTGCACACGGCGGACAGGTAGCGGGTGGCGGTGGTGCGGGCGGCGGCGTCGGAGTCCGGCCCGGTGGGCAGTCCGCCGGTGTGGCCCAGGAGGTGACGAATCGTTACTTCAGGCAGCTGCCGGAGCTCCGGAAGGTGCTCGGCGGCCGGCTCGTCGAGGTCGAGGTCGCCGTCGTCGGCGAGCAGCATCACCAGGGCGGCCGTGTAGGGCTTGGTGAGCGATCCCACCGGAACGGCGGTGTCCTCGGTGAAGGGCTCCGCGGTGGCGGTGTCGGCCACCCCGGTGTGCAGGGCGACGGTCTCCGCGCCGGTGTCCAGCACCAGCTGGGCACCGGGCACCCGGTGGGCGCGCGCGAGCGTGTCGAGCCGGTGCTGCAGCTCGCTGCGCAGGACCTGCGGCACCCGTTCTCGTACGGGCGCCGGACTGGCGTAGGGCATGGCGGAAGCTCCCGTTGACTGGTTCTCGGGTGCGGGCGCGCCGGGCGCCCGCAAGGGAATTGCGGATGGGAGTGCGGCACAGCGGGGAATTTCCGGCCGTCGGCGCCGCCCGCTTCCGGACGCGCGGGAACGGGGGGAATCGCGGGAAGCCCCGTCGCCCACGACCGGCCGGCCCGGCATCGGGAATCCCCGGGACACCCGCGGCCGAGCGCCGCACCCGCCCTCGCGGAGCCGTTCCGGGGGCGCATCGACGTGCCCGGGACGGACGGTGCGAATGCGACCCGAATTTCCCGCCGCACGATGAACGGCGGGCCGGCGCGCGGTGAACCGCGAACGGCCGAATACCCTTACCCCGCCGGAACGGTCGGACAGAATCCCGTCCCCCGGCGACCAGCCGCTCTCCCGGCCCCCACCTGCGCAATGGCCGTACCCGGCATGTCCATCCCCCCTGTTTGCGATCCGTCCGCGCACCCGTCGCGCGGAACGCGCCGACGCGGCCGGGGAGCCGCAGAATCCCTGCCGTCCCGAACGCCCGGACGACGAACGCGCAACAGTCTTCACGGCGGGTCAGCCGCTCGCAACCCCTTCCGATTGAACGGAAAGCGACTCCGTCGGTAATCGGAACGCCAAAATCCCTGGTGCGACTCCCGGCCGCGCCCGGAGCACCCGAGAACGGGCTCGAATTCTTTGGCCGAAAATATGAGGTTCAGATCTCACCAGCCACTCGAACAGCTATTCGCAGCAATATTCGAGTGATTTCCCGGACGACTGTGACGGAAGTGCCGGAACGCAACGGAATCAATCGGGTGAGCCGTGAGTGAAACCGCCCGGACGCGGCAACAGGTCCAGCGCGGCGTCGACGAGCACCCCGGGGGCCGGGCCGACGTCCAGCACCGCACCCCGCTCGTCCGGCTGGAGCGGTTCGAGCGCGGCGAGCTGCGAACCGAGCAGCGACCCCGGCATGAAGTGGCCGGTGCGCCCGCCGATCCGCTCCGCCAGCAGCTCGCGGCTCCCCGTCAGATGCAGGAAGAAGGCGTCCGGGCCGGCCTCCCGCAGGACGTCCCGGTAGCGCCGCTTCAGCGCGGAGCAGCTGACCACACCGCCGGTGCCCGCCGCCTCCCGTTCGCGCAGCCACCGCCCGACGGCCTCCAGCCAGGGCCGGCGCCGCCCGTCGTCGAGCGGGATGCCGGCCGCCATCCGGGCGATGGAGTCCGGCCGGTGGAAGTCGTCCCCGTCCGCGAAGGGC
>NZ_JBIVVI010001024.1:0-3351 GCF_044757675.1 Kitasatospora sp. NPDC091257 | reverse complement strand
CCCTCCCCGTCGTGCCGGCCGGCCACCACGGCCCCGAAGCTCAGCATCGAGTACGGCCCCGGGATCGGCCCGTCCGACTCCACGTCCACCGACACGTACACCGTCGGGGTGACCTTCTCCCTGTGTCCCATGGCCCCATCCAACTCGGCCCGGCAACCGCTTTTCCCGCCCTCGTCCTTCCTGTCGCCCGCTGTTCGCCGCCCGTCGCCCCGGTCACCCGGACGGGCCCGCCGGGATGCCCCCGGGCGCGGGAGTGCGCAGGCTGCTGGCAACGACCGGGCCCGACCGGGCCCGGGGCGGACACGCCCTGGCGCGCGGCACGGGAGGACGAGATCGACAGGACACGGACGGCGGACCACGCCGGGGGAGCGGGCGCGACGCTGCTCGCCCGCTGCGCCCTGCTGACGGTCGCGGGGGCCGTCGGGGTGCTGCTGTTCGCGCTGGGGGAGGGAGGGCTGCTGGTGCTCGCGGCCGGGCTGCTCGGACTGGTCGTCTGGGCCGCCGGCGTCTGGTGGTTCCTGGCCTACCGGGGCGCGGTCCGGCTGTTCGGGCTGCTCGTCGCGATCGCGGCGCCGGTCGCGGTGCTGGTGTTCTTCGCCCACCACCGGCTGTGGCTGACGGCCCTGCTCCTCGTCCTGATCTGGGGCATCGCGCTGGCCCTCGCCCGTGCCGCGCTGCGCCGGGCCCGTCCGGAGCCGCCGATGCGCGGGCGTGCCGCGACCCGGCCGCTGCGACCGGTCCTGATCATGAACCCGAAGTCCGGCGGCGGGAAGGTCGGCCGCTTCGGGCTCGTCGAGCGGGCGGAGGGACTCGGCGCCCGGGTGGTCCTGCTCGACCCCGCCGCCCCCGCCGACGTCGCCGAGCTGGCCCGCACGGCCGTGGCCGAGGGCGCGGACCTGCTCGGCGTGGCGGGCGGCGACGGCACCCAGGCGCTGGTCGCGGCCGTCGCCGCCGAGCACGGCCTGCCGTTCCTGGTGATCTCCGCCGGCACCCGCAACCACTTCGCCATGGACCTCGGCCTCGACCGCGACGACCCCTCCCGCTGCCTGGACGCGCTGACCGACGGCGAGGAACTGCGGGTCGACCTCGGCGAGGTCGCGGGCCGGGCCTTCGTCAACACCGTCTCCTTCGGGGTGTACGCCGACGTCGTGGAGCGCCCCGAGTACCGCGACGCCAAGGCCGGCACCGCGCTCAGCCTGCTGCCGGACCTGCTGGTCGGCGAGGGCGTACGGCGGGTCGACGTGAGGGCCGACGCCACCGTGCTCACCGCCCAGCAGGCGCTGCTGGTCAGCAACAACCCGTACGGCTCGACCGACGACCTCGGCATCGGCGGCCGCCGACCCCGGCTCGACAGCGGCCTGCTCGGTGTCCTCGGCATCCGGGTGGAGGGTGCGGCCCAGGCCGCCGACCTGGCCGTACGCGGCACGCAGTCCACCGGGCTGACCGCGCTGACCGCACGGCGGGTGGAGGTGACCGCGGAGGAGGACGAGATCCCGGTGGCGGTCGACGGCGAGACGCTGCGGATGCCCGTCCCGGTCGTGTGCACGCTGCGCCCGCGGGCCCTGCGGGTCCTGGTGCCGCGCGACCGCCCCGGCGTCCCCGCCCCCGTGCCGTCCGTGAACTGGCGCCGGCTGGCCGCCCTCGCGTTCGGCCGCTCCGACCCGGGCACCGGCGACAGCTCCGGTTCCGGCTCCGGCCACAGCTCCGACCACAGCTCCGACCCGACTGCGGAGGGGCCGACCCGTGACTGACCACCCGGACCACGACGCCACCCCTCCCGTCCCACCGCCCGTCCCGCCTCCCGCATCGCCGTCCGTACCGCCGTCCGTACTCACCGACCTGCGGGCGCTCGACGGAGCCGTCTACGCGGCCGTCGCCGCCACCTCCACCCCGACGCTCGACTCCGCGCTGCGCCGGCTCTCCAGGGCCGCCGACCACTCGAAGATCTCGTTGGCCGTCTCCGCCCTGCTCGCTCTGCGGCCCGGCCGCCCCCGACAGGCGGCGGTGGCCGGGGTCGGCGCGGTGGCGCTGGCTTCGGTGGCGGCGAACCTGGTCGGCAAACAGCTGGTCCACCGCCCCCGGCCCGACCGGGAGCTGGCGAGGGTGACCGTCGGCCGGCAGGTGGCGATGCCGGAGTCGGCCTCCTTCCCGTCCGGGCACACGGCCTCGGCGACGGCCTTCGCCACTGCCGTCGGCGTGCTGCTGCCACCGCTGGCGCTGCCGCTCGGCGCGCTGGCGACCGCGGTCGGCTACTCCCGGGTCCACACCGGCGTGCACTACCCGGGGGATGTCGCGGCGGGCGCGCTGCTCGGCTTCGCGGCCGCCGTGGCGTCCCTGGCCGTCGTCCGGACCGTGCCGCCGAGCCTCCCCGAGTGAGCGGGCCTCCGGGCCTGCACCGGGCAATTGAACGTGTGTGCGCTATCTTCTGCCGTGAGCATTTTCCCCCGGCAACGATCAGGTTCCTCGGGCCGCCGCAAGTCCGCCAAGGGCGGCCGACTCGCGGTCCTGGACGGATTGCGCATCCTGGCCGCGCTGATGGTGGTCTTCCACCACTACGTCGGCTACGGCGGCGGTACCAAGCCCGAGGACAGTGCCTGGGGCAAGCCGGTCGATCAGGTGTTCCACCGCGCCTCCTTTCTCGGCGCCTATCTGTGGACCGGCATCTGCCTGTTCTTCGTGATCAGCGGCTTCGTGATCTGCATGAGCAGCTGGGGCCGCCCGGTGGGCGACTTCGTCCGCTCCCGGGTCATCCGGCTCTACCCCGCGTACTGGTTCGCCGTCCTGCTCACCACCGCGGTCGTCACGGTGTGGCCGCTCGTGCGCCAGCCGCTCCCCTCGGAGCAGGTGCTCGCCAACCTGACGATGTTCCAGGAGGGCCTGGGCATCAAGGACGTCGACGCCGTCTACTGGACGCTCTGGATCGAGCTGCGCTTCTACCTGCTGTTCGCCATCGTGGTCTGGCGGGGCGTGACCTACCGGCGGATCGTGGCCTTCTGCTCGATCTGGACGGTCGCCGGCATCGTCGCGGCGAGCACCAAGTGGCCGGTGCTCGACTTCTTCGCGATGTCGCAGGTCTCCTCGTTCTTCGTCGCCGGCCTCGCGCTCTACCTGGTCCACCGGTACGGTCCCAACCTCATGCTCTTCGGCATCGTCGGCATCAGCTGGATCCTCTCGGTGCTCTACACCATCCAGCACCAGAAGGACGTGAACCCCTACCTCGGCCGCGTCGACCTGCCGACCTGGCCCGCCGTCCTGCTGACCAGCCTCTCCTACCTCGTCATGATCGTGGTCGCCCTGGGCTGGGGATCCCGGATCCAGTGGCGCTGGCTCACCTTCGCCGGCGCCCTCACC
>NZ_JBIVVI010001023.1:0-3374 GCF_044757675.1 Kitasatospora sp. NPDC091257 | reverse complement strand
CACCCGGTCCCCGGTCGGCACCACGGCCTGGTACCCGTCCGCGCCCATGCCGTCCCAGCGTCCGGCGACATCGGCCTCGGAGTCCTGGCGGGCGAGGAAGGACGCCTTCGGGTACCACACGCCGACGGCCCAGTCGTGGACGCTGTAGGTGGAGACGAGCGGACCGCGCACCCGGTCCGCGAAGGCGTTCAGCGCACCCGCGCTGCCGAAGGGGTTGTCCTGGGCGTGGGCGAAGGACCAGTGCGAGAACGCCCCCTGGATCAGCAGGAGTGAGGCGACCGGGCTGTCCGCGGGGGCGCCGACGCCGGCCAGGGCGAAGGAGACCAGCCGGGCACCGAAGCTGTGGCCGAGGAGGTGCACCCGCAGGCCGGGCGAGCGGCCGTGCAGGGTGGCCAGCAGCGGCCCCAGGCCGCCCCGGCCGATGTCGCCGGCCCGGGCCTTCATGATCGAGAACGAGAGCACCCGCAGCACGTCCTTCGCGCCGTTCACGGCGTGCTGGAACCAGTCGCCGATGCCCTGCGTGGAGGAGCCGGGCGGCGCGCTGCCGAAGGCCTCGGCGGCGGCCTGGTACGACGTCTTCGGATCGGCGTCCAGGAGCAGCGCGGTCTCGCCCGCGTCCTCGAACCCGCCGTCCGGCCCGGGCGGCGGCACCAGGGACCGGATCAACTCGTGGATCCGCACCAGTCGTTGCTCCTTGGCCGCATCGGGCTCGGCCGCACCGGCCGCCGCCACCGCCTCGTCGATGCGTCGGCCGATTTCGGTCACCGTCTGCTGCTGCTCGGGGTCGGCGAAGCCCTGGCCCAGCGACGCGGCGATGTCCGCCCCGGAGACGGCCGCCGTTCCGGCGCTGAGGTCCAGCAGGGCGCCGTCCCCGGCCTGGGGCGAGGCGACCGCCGGTGGCGGGGTCGCCGGCGTGGGCGGGAACCAGAGCGCGGGCCAGTGGACGCCCGCGAACCCCACCGTGCCGAGGTTCGCCGCGCCGCTTGCGGCCTGCCGGATCAGCGGGAACATCGCGTCGTAGAGCACGCGGGCACTCTGTTCGTCCACGCTCCACCCGTGGCTGAACACGAACAGGTCCGTCACCCCCTCGGCCGTCACCTCGTCGAGGAAGTCACCCGCCGCCGGCGCGGTCAGCACCCCCTTCTCGTCGAAGGTGAGGTCCCACACGGGCTCGTCGGTCGGCAGTCGCCTCATCGCACATGACCCTTCGGATGGCCGTTCGTCGGTTCGTCCGTTCATCGGTTCGTCGGTTCGTCACACGTTCGCCAGCATCCGCATCAGGTCCACCAGGCCCGCCCCCTGGGCGTACCGCTCCCGGCCGAGGTCGGTGGCGGAGGCGGTGAGCAGGCTCTTGACCTCCCGGGGTCGGCCGATGAACTCCGGGCGGGCGGACAGGAAGGCCGCGATCACACCGGACACGTGCGGCGCCGCCATCGAGGTGCCGGACTGCTCGGCGTACGTCAGCAGACTCTCCGGCACCGGGTCCCCCGGGGCCGGGGTCAGCCCGGCGGTGGCCCGCACGTCGCCGCTGGCCGCCGAGGCGATCCACTCGCCGGGCGCCACGACGTCCGGTTTCATCCGGCCGTCGAGCGTCGGGCCCTTCCCCGAGGTCCAGGTGACGCCGAACGCGTGCGGCGCCTCCCGGTGGGTGGAGCCGACCGCGATGCAGTCCTCGGTGTGTGCCGGTTCGGTGATCGAGCCCATGATGGCCGAGGTGTTGGCGGTGTCCCGGGCCGTGCTCCGGGCACCGAAGTTGCCGGCCGAGATCACCACGACCACACCGGAGGCGACCACCTGGCCCACGGCCTGGCAGAGCGGCGACTGGCCCGCGGCGTACTGGTCGGGCCTCCACTCGCAGCCGAGGCTCATGTTGACGCCGTGCACGCGCAACACCGCCGGGTCCACGTTGACCTCGGTCCGCAGGTAGGTCAGCGCGCGGATGACCGCGCTGGAGGAGGTCACATAGGTGCCCTGGCGGCTGAGCCTCATGACCTTGATGCTGACCAGATCGCAGTCCGGCGCCATCCCGGACAGCCGGTCCGCGCCGGCCCTGGCGACGAATCCGCCGTCCCCGGGCTCGTCCGGCGTCGCCACCCGCGGCGTCATGCCCTCCGGGGTGCAGCCCGCGATGATGCCGGCGACGTGCGTGCCGTGCCCGCTGTCGTCCACGAGCGGCGACGCCGGGTTCTGACCCGTCGCTCCGCCGGGTGGCTGCGCCACGGGGTCGTCCGGGTTCACCAGGAAGCTGAAGTCGCGGTGCAACCGGGTGGTCCGCCCCTGCGGCAGGTCCTCGCCCCGCCCCTCGGCCGCGAGCTCCAGCCGGGAGAAGTGCGGGTGGGCGGCGTCGATGCCGCTGTCGATGACCGCCCACACGATCCCGCTGCCGCGCGCGTCGTAGGCGCGCCAGGCGGCGTTGGCCTTCACCGTGGGTGCCGAGCGGTCGATCTGGGGATCCAGCGGATAGTCCGGCCACACCCGGAAGATGACGGGCGGCCGCCCGGTCCGGACGGCGGACTGCCGGTCGTCCTCCACCAGCTCGTGGAGGTCCCCCCGGGAGAGGACGGTCTGGTACAGCTTCGGCGCGACCAGCGCGAGCCCCCGCGGCACCTCGGGCTGCACATGGCTCCCCGAGGTGACCTCCACCGGCCACCACCCGCTCGACCGCCCCGCGTAGTGCTCCCAGAGCGCGTAGAACTCGTCGCGGACCGCCTGGAGTCCGCCGGGAAAGCGCAGGTTCAGCTCGATCAGCATCGGCACCTGCCGCTCCGGGTCGGCCTCGGGCTCCGCGGCCTCGCGGAGCACGACGCCGGGCGGGGACAGGTTGAGGTCACCCACGATGGGCGACCGGAAGGGGCTCTCCGGCTCGTACGCCATGACCGTTCTCATCTCCCGGGGCGGGCGCGGCGGCCGACCCGTCGGCGCCACCGCTCCTGCTGCGAGTGTCAGCCGGTCCCACAGCCGCTGCAACTCGCCGGTGCCCGCCCCGGCACGGGCCTCCTCCCGTGCTCGACGCCCGTTCGCCCCCACCGGTCCGGCCGTTTCGCCCCCTCTCCCCAGGACCGGCCTGGCAGCGCGCACCGGAACGCGGACGCTCCCGCCGTCGCGAAGGTGACGGCGGGAGCGAAACGGCCACGGGAGTCGCGCACCATCGGGCACGACGACGCGACGAGGCGACGAGGCGGGGGAACGGGGGCGCGGGGAACGGCGTGCGCCGGGTCAGTGGAAGCCGAGCGCGGAGGGGGCACGGCCGGGCGGTCGGCGGGCCGCGGGTTCGCGGGGTCGCCGCACGCGGCTGCCCGAGGCGGCGTGCGGACCTTTCCCTCGCACCGGCCCGTGGTGGTCGAAACGCCGCTGTAGGGCGGGCCCGTCCTCCC
>NZ_JBIVVI010001022.1:0-3375 GCF_044757675.1 Kitasatospora sp. NPDC091257 | reverse complement strand
GGGTGGTGGGGCGCCAACCCGCCGTTCCACGCTCCGGTCTTCGTGCTCACCCACTACGAGCGCCCGTCCTTCACGCTGTCCGACACCACCTTCCACTTCCTCAACGCGACGCCGGAGGAGGCGCTGAAGCACGCGAAGGAGGCCGCCGGGGACCGGAACGTGCGCATCAGCGGCGGGGTGACCACCGTCCGCGAGTTCATCGACGCCGACCTGGTCGACACCATGCACTTCGCCGTCGCACCGGTCGACCTCGGCCGGGGGGAACGGCTCTGGAAGAGCCACACCGAGCTGCTCGACCGCTTCCACCTCGACACGGTACCCAGCCCGAGCGGGGTGACCCACCTCCTGTTCTGGCGGCGGTGACCACCGGCGCGTACGACCGCGCCCTCCCGTCGTGACCACCGCTCGTCCGTGGCCGGGGCCTTCGCCCCGGCCACGGTCGTGCCGGCGCCCGGGCCGTCGCCGACCGGCGATCAAGGGCAGCACGTTGGAAGAAATCATGATGTCGAATCGCCTCCCCCGGTTACGACTAACACGCGAGTAGCGCCGCGCGCCCACCGAAGACCGGGTGGTGCCGCCCCGGCGTTCCGCCTCGGAGAAAAGGGGTTGCCCATGAATTCGCCACTACCGGCGAGAACGGTGACACTGCCGTCACTGGAAGGCCTCCGGGCCGTCGCCGTCGTCTTCGTCTTCGCCAGCCACGCGCTCGTCCTCGGGGCCTTCAAGGACCCGAACGCCCTCTCCGTCTTCAGCACCCTGACGGGCGACGGACGCATCGGGTTCCTCGCGGTGTCGTTCTTCTTCGTCCTCAGCGGCTTCGTCCTCACCTGGTCGGCCAAGCCCGGTCAGACCGCGACCGGCTTCTGGCGGCGCAGGGTGGTGCGCATAGGCCCCTCCCACGTCCTGATCGCGTTCGTCGCCCTGAGCCAGTTCGCCGCCGCGGGCGAGACGATCAGATGGGGACCGGCCCTCGCCAACCTCTTCCTGGTCCAGAACTGGTGGCCCTCCCAGGACCTGATCATGTACCAGTTCAACGGCGCGACCTGGACGCTCGCGGTGGAGATGCTCTGCTACGCGATGTTCCCGCTGCTGGTCCGGTTCGTCCGCCGGCTCGGCAACCGGGCGCTGTGGTCCTGGATCATCGGCCTCGGCGCGACCGCCGTCCTGCTCCCGGCGATCAGCTACCCGCTGCTGTCGGGGTACCCGCCGAGCCAGTTCTACCCCGCGGGGTCCTGGCCCCAGCTGTGGGCGCTGTACTTCTTCCCGCCCGTGCGGTGCATCGACTTCGTGATCGGCATGTTCCTCGCCCGGATCGTCGCCTCCGGAAGCTGGCCGAGGATCCGGATCCTGCCAGCCGCCCTGCTCAACCTCGCCGTCTTCCTGCTGCTGTTCCACCTGCCCATCCCCTTCGGGATCGCGGCGCTCTACCCCGTCCCGGCCGCGCTGCTGATCGGCGCGCTCGCCGTCCGGGACCTGTCCGGCCGGCGCACGGTCCTCAGCGCGCCCTTCATGGTGCGGCTCGGGGAACTGTCCTTCGCCTTCTACATCATCCACATCACCGTGATGTTCGCGGTGCACGCGGCGTTCGCGGGCGATCTGGTGGGCTACGCCCACGCGTACACCCCGACGGCGTTCAGCACGCCCGTCGCCATCGCGTTCGTCGTCGCCCTCTACGCCCTCTGCGTCGCACTGGCCTGGGTCCTGCACAAGACCGTCGAGATGCCGGCCATGCGCCGCTGGAGCCGCCCGGCGGCGCAGCGTGCTCCCAAACGTCCGAACCCGGAGCCCCAGCCACAGACCTGAGCACCCCTCGCACGACGATCGGAGACAGCCATGGCCGAAGCCACCGACCCGACCGACCACTCCGACCACTCCGACCACCCGTCCTACCCGATGCCCCGGACGTGCCCGTACACGCTGCCGGACGGCTACCAGGAGCTCCTCGACCGACCGACCCTCGGCAAGGTCCGGCTGCCCAGCGGCAAGCTCGCCTGGGCCACGGCCCGCTACGAGGACGTCAAGGCGATGCTGGGCGACAACCGGTTCAGCTCCGACCTGCGCCGCCCGGGCTACCCGCTGATGATGGACCACCAGGTCCCCGCGCCCGAGTTCTCCACCTCGCTGGTCGGGATGGATCCCCCCGAACACACCCTGGCCCGGCGCGCGGTGGCAGCGGACTTCACCCCCCGCAGCATCAACCGCCTGCGGCCCCGGATCCAGGAGATCACCGACGAGTACGTCGACCGGCTGCTGGCCGGCCCCCGTACCGTCGACCTGATCGACGCGTTCGCCAACCCGGTTCCGCTGCTGGTGATCTGCGAGCTGCTCGGCGTCCCGTTCGCCGACCGCGAGTTCTTCCTGCGGACCTCCTTCACGGTGATGAACGCCACCACCCCCGAGGCCGGCGCGGTGGCGACCGCGGAACTCATGGGCTACATGGACGGGATGGTGACCGACAAGGAGCGGACCCCGACCGACGACCTGATCGGCCGGCTGGCGGCGCGGCGCGGCGAGCCGGGCGTCCCCGACCACCGCGACCTCGTCGGGATGGCCTTCATGCTGCTGATGGCCGGCCACGAGACCATCGCGAACGTCATCGGTCTGGGGGCCATGCTGCTCCTCGAACGGCCGGTGCTGCGCAAGGCGCTGGCCGCCGACCCGTCGCGTTGGCCGGCGACGATCGACGAGCTGGTGCGCTACTTCACCATCGCGGAGATCGCCAACTCCCGGGTGGCCCTGGAGGACGTCGAGATCGGCGGGGTCCGGATCGCGGCCGGCGAGGGCGTGCTCGGTCTGACGGTGGGAGCCAACCGGGACCCGCTGCGCTTCGCGGACCCGGACGTCTTCGACCCCGACCGCGTCGAACGCAGTCTGGCGTTCGGCTTCGGCGCGCACCAGTGCATCGGTCAGCACCTGGCCAGGACCGAGCTGGAGGTCGTCCTGACGACCCTGTTCGAGCGCATCCCCGAGCTGCGGCTCGCCGAGCCCGTCGAAGCGCTGCGGTTCAAGGAGGAGCACGTCAACTACGGCCTGCACGCGTTGCCGGTCACCTGGTGAGGGGGAACTCCATGCGGATCCGTACCAACCCCGACAGCTGCATCGGCGCGGGCCGGTGCTACCTGGCGGCGCCCGACCTGTTCGACCAGGACGACCGTGACGGGACGGTCGTGGTGCTGGCCGACCGGGTTGCGGGGGCCCAACTGGCGGGCGCCCGGACGGCGGTCGAGGAGTGCCCGACGCGCACGCTGTCCCTGACCGAGGAATCGGACGTGCCCTGAGGAACGGACGGGGCCGGCGCGCTCGACCTGTACCACAACGTCGAGGTCAACGGTCAGCCGATCATCATCTATCCGGCCAACCAGTCGCCCGCGCAGA
>NZ_JBIVVI010001021.1:0-3377 GCF_044757675.1 Kitasatospora sp. NPDC091257 | reverse complement strand
TGCGACGGTGCCGAGGCGATCGAGGCGGTGCGCGCGCACGGCCCGGACGTGCTGCTGCTGGACGTCCGGATGCCGGTGATGGACGGGTCTGTGGTGCGTCGACGAACCGAGCGCCGGGCGTACGCCGTCCCGCCGAGCGCCGGGGCGTCCGGCCGGCCCGAGGCCGCGTGCCGGGTGCCCGGCCGACCCGAGAGGTGGACCCACCCCATGCACACCGTCGTCCGCGGCGCCGGAGCGTTCGGCCTGGCCGCCCTGCTGCTCACCGCCGCCACCGGCTGCCAGGGCGACGGCTCCTCCGCCGCCGAGCCCGCGCCCACCTCCGCGGCCGGCGGCGCGGGGACGGGGACCGGCGCCGCCACCGGAGCGGCCGCCCAACAGCTGGACTGGCACGCCTGCTCCGCCCCCATCAGCGCCCAGGGCAGCGGCACCGCGCCCGCCGCCGAGGACTGGCAGTGCGCCACCCTCAAGGCCCCGCTGGACCACGGCACACCGGACGGTACGACGATCGACCTCGCACTGATCCGCAGCCGGGCCAAGGACGAGGAGCACCGGATCGGCTCGCTGCTGTTCAACTTCGGTGGCCCCGGCGCCTCCGGCGTGGCCACCCTGCCCGCCCTCGCCGCGAGCTACAGCTCCCTCAACTCCCGCTACGACCTGGTGAGTTTCGACCCGCGGGGAGTCGGCGCCAGCGCCGGGGTGACATGCCTGGACGACCGGGCGATGGACGCCGCCACCGCCGCCGACAGCACCCCCGAGACCCCCGAAGCGGTGAAGGCCCTGGACGCCGACAACGCGGGCTTCGCCGCCGCCTGCGAGCACAACTCCGGCGCGGTGCTGCCGTACGTGGACACCGAGAGCGCGGCGCGCGACCTGGACCTGATGCGGCAGGTTCTGGGCGACCAGAAGCTCTCCTACTTCGGCTTCAGCTACGGCACCCAGCTCGGCGGCGTCTACGCGCACCTGTTCCCGCAGCAGGTCGGACGGATGGTGCTGGACTCGGTGGTCGACCCGACCAAGGACCCGCAGCAGTCCGCGCTCGGCCAGGCCCAGGGCTTCCAGCTCGCCCTCGGCGACTTCATGAAGGCCTGCGCCGCCCAGGCCGGGACCGCCTGCCCGACCGGTGCGGGCGGCGACGACGGCACCGCGAAGGTCGAGGCACTGGTGCAGAAGCTGGCGCAGTCGCCGCTGCCCACCAAACAGGGGCGGCAGCTCACCGAGAGCCTGGCCGTCACCGGCATCGTGGGCGCCCTGTACAGCCAGGAGACCTGGCCCGCGCTGGCCGCCGGGCTCACCGAGGCGATGGAGCTGGGGACCGGCGACACGCTGCTCCAGCTCGCGGACGGGCTGAACGGGCGCGACGCGCAGGGGCACTACAACAACCTGAACGCCGCGAACCGGGCGATCAACTGCGTGGACGCCCGGCAGCGCTACTCCGACCAGGACGTGCAGCAGCAGCTGCCGCAGTTCCGCGCCGCCTCCCCGGTGTTCGGGTCCTTCACCGCCTGGGGCCTGACCGCCTGCACCGGCTGGCCCGTCCCGGGCAGGGCCGCCCACCCGGAGGTCTCCGCGCCGGGCGCCGCCCCGGTCCTGGTGGTCGGCACCACCGGCGACCCGGCGACCCCGGTGGAGGGCGCCCGCACGATGGCGCAGCAGCTCGGCGCGGGCGTCGGCGTCACCGTCACCCTGCAGGGCGAGGGGCACGGCGGCTACAACACCGGCAACCCGTGCCTGAAGCAGACCGTGGACGCCTACCTCCTGGACGGCACGGTGCCGGCGGACGGGACGACGTGCGGCTGAGCGGCCGGGCGGTGGGGAAGTGGCCCACTGCGGCAGCTGTCGATTGGCTCTGGAGAGTGGGCCACTCGGTCCACTAGCCTCTCCGGTGTGACGAACGATGTGACGAACGATATGACGACCGGCGCGCCCGCCCAGCAGCTTGCCCAGCACCTCGACCAGCACCTCGACAACGGCCACCGGGCCGACAGCGACACCGTCAAGGTCGACTTCTACTTCGACCCCGTCTGCCCCTTCGCCTGGATAACCTCCCGGTGGATCCTGGAGGTCGATCGGCAGCGCGAACTCGACCTGAACTTCCGGGTGATGAGCCTGTCCGTCCTCAACGAGGGCCGCACCGACCTGCCCGAGCGCTACCAGCGCCTGATGACCACCGGCTGGGGCCCCGTGCGGGTCTGCATCGCCGCCGCCGAACAGCACGGCCCGCAGGTACTGCGCGAGCTGTACACCGAGCTCGGCACCCGACTGCACGACCAGGACCGCGAGGCCGACGACGCCGTCATCCGCGAGGCGCTCGTGGCAGCGGGGCTGCCGGAGGAGCTGGCCGAGGCGGCGAACAGCACCGCGTACGACGAGGCCCTGCGCAAGAGCCACCACGAGGGCATGGACCCGGTCGGCGAGGAGGTCGGCACGCCGACCATCCACGTGGACGGCGTCGCCTTCTTCGGCCCGGTGCTGAGCGCCATTCCGCGCGGCGAGGACGCCGTACGGGTCTTCGAGGGCGTGCGGCTGCTGGCCGGGTACCCGAAGTTCTTCGAGCTCAAGCGGACCCGGACGGGCGGACTCGACTTCTCCTGAGCCACCCCGGCGGAGGCCGCGCCGAGCCCGCGCCGTGCCCGCGCCGTGCCCCCGCGGAGGACTGCCGCGGGCCCGGCCTCCGGCCCGTCAGCCCCGGCGGCGCTGCTTGATCCTGATCGGCCCCGACCGGGGGTGGCCGATCACGGTCAGCACCGGGGCGCCCGGCTCCGCCTGCTCGGCGGCCTTGTTGACGATGTTTCCGGTGTTGGTGCTCGACGGGTCGATGCGTACGCCCCAGCCGCGCGGGACGATCAGCCGGATGTGGCCCATGCCGGTCGACGCCTCGACCGTGATCTCCTGGTGGGGGCACACGGCCTCGGTGAAGTCGACCGTGAGCAGCGAGATCTTGGTCTCCGCGACGATCCGGCGGGGCACGGACCAGCGGCCGCTCTGCACCATGTTGTTCATCCGGGGCCGGAGCGTGAGGACCTCCTCCGCCGCGGACGCGTCCCGGGCCTCCACCCGGCCGCCGAGGTCGGCCACCAGGATGTCGAGTTCGCCGTACGTCCGCGCGGCGTAGGTGCGGTCGAGCCGCTCCTCCAATTCCCCGAGGTCGATGCGGCCGTCACCGGCGGCGACCCGCAACTGCTCGGCCACCGCCTCCCGGTCGCTGTCCCCGGCCCGGGGTTCCACGGCGGCCTCGGGCGTCTTGTGCAGGGCTGGCAGTTCCTCGTTGACCATGCGGCTACTCTAGTGCCGCATCAGGCAACGTTGGCCCTGGCGACGACTGCGCGTAGGCGTTCGTCGGCGGCGTGCTTGTTCCGCCAGATGATGTAGCGGCGGAT